>CATJZR010000165.1 GCA_949745625.1 uncultured Eubacteriales bacterium
GACATACCGTTCTCAACGAACGAGCGCGCAACGCCCGCCGTACCCTCCGGCTTTAACGTCACCGAACGGTTTCCCTTATCCAAAAATGTGTACATTTCCTTGTTGACTATGTCCGTGGTATCGCCAACGCCGCGCAGAAACAATTCCGTATGTTCAAGCACCGGCGTTCTTATTTCCTTAAAGCCGAACAGGTGCGCAACCGACCGCGCCGTCGCCTCTATATATTGCCACTTATATGACTGCGAAGGCAGTACGTCTTTCATTCCCTTTGCTATGTTAATCATAAATCCTCGCTCACGCAAAATTTTTTTCAAGCGCTTTTTGCGCGTCTTCGTTGTCCTTATCGGCAGCAAGTTGCCAAAGCCTTTTTGCTTCGTTGTTATCCTGCTTTACTCCCCAACCGTTGAAATAACAATTACCAAGTTCGTACATCGCGTCACTATCCAAATCTGCCGCGCCTTTAAGATACTTGACGGCTTTCCCGACGTCTTGCTCTACACCGTGTCCGTAAAGATAACATCTGGCAACTCCGAAGAAAGTATGCGGATAAGCCTTGTTCGTCGCGCGGTTGTACCAGTAAAAAGCCTTGTCATAGTCGCGCTCTGCACCGTCGCCGAAATAGTAATTATCCCCAAGCAACGACATTGCGGTTTTATCGCCTTTTTCCGCCGCCTCTTCGTATGCGGCAAGGCCTTTTTGAACATCGCCGTTGTCCATATAAAAACAAGCAAGCGCAGTCAATGCCGAAGTTATTCCAGCCTTTGCCGCCGCATTGAACGCTGCTATGGCTTTATCGTTATCGGTTATTCCTATTTCGGAAAACGCGTAAAGGTTGCCCAGCGTTTCGTATGCTTCGGCAACGCCGCCTTCGGCAGCCTTTTTAATTAATTCAAAGCTCTCTTTTTCTTTGCCTTCGTACTGATAAAGGTATAAGTCACCGAGTTCGTACTGTGCGGGAGCATAACCTTTTTCCGCCGCTATCTTATACCATGACTCCGCCTTATCTCTGTTGCGCGGAACGCAACCTGCCTGATAATACAGCCGTCCGATAAGATACGCCGCCTCCGCACTGCCGAGCGACACAGCCCTCGTCCACAACTCTTCTGCGCGGGAGCTGTTTCCGAAAATAAATTCAGCGCGGTACAGCTTGCCAAGCTCAACGTAAGCCGCAGCGGAATTTTTATCTGCCGCTTTCTTTAAATATTTCTCTGCTTTCCGTCGGTTTTTCTTTACGCCGTCACCCACAGCAAATTTTTTGCCGAGCTTGACCATTGCGTCCGTATCGCCGTTATCGGCGCGCATCTTTATTGATTTTAAAGCGTAGTCCATATCTACTCAACCGTTTCGCGGAAGTAAAGTTTAAGACTTTCCTTTGCGTCCGCGTTATCGGCCTCGGCCGCTTTGCGCCAAAGGTCTTTGGCTTTTTCTTTGTCCTCTTTTACGCCGTAACCGAAATAATAACATTCACCGAGCTTATTCATTGCCTTAGGGTCGAACTTGACACACTCGTTGAAAAGCTCTGCTGCGCGTTTATAATCCTTTTTAACGCCGTCCCCCTCGTAATAGCAAAGCCCGAGCCTGTATTTCGGGATAATGCTTTTTTCGGCGGCTGCCTGCAAAATGCTTACCGCTTTTTCCTTGTCGCGCCCTACGCCTTCGCCGCTGAGATACGCCTCCGCCATTCTTATTTTGCCGTAAACTTCTTCCTCGTCGGCGGCCTTTTGATAATAGGCAAACGCCGCGCCTGCGTCCTTTGCGCAGCCTTTGCCTTCCTTGCACATATCGCCGAGCCGGACGTATCCGAAATAGTCGCCTGCGGCAACCGCCTTCTTATACCAGCCTTCCGCCTTAAAATAATCGTACCGTTTTTCGTCGTAACAATACAGGTCGCCCAGCCCCTTCATCGCACCGCCGTTACCGGCGTCCGCAGCCTTTTTGTACCAGTACTCGGATTTGTCGAAATCTTCGATGTCGGAATTCAGACGGTAATCGTCGCCAAGCTCTATCATACTTTCTATATCGCCGGCTTCCGCGGCTTTTTCCGTCCACTCGCGCGCCTTTGCTTCGTCATTGTAATCGACGAAATAAATAAGCGAAATGCTTTTCATTGCTTCGGCGTCGCCCTTTTCGGCAAGCCGCGTAAAATATTCAACGGCTTTCTCTTTGTCTTTTTTTATGTGAGGTACGGCGGCGCTGTTGCCGTGTTCGTATTCTTCCGCAAGCGTACGTACGGCTTCGTCGCAGTCCTGCTCCGCCGCCTTTTCCAGCCAGTAAATATATTTGCCGCTGTCCTTGAATTCGTAGGTCTTTGCAAGCTTTAACTGAGCCTCGGCGTCACCCGCTTCCGCCGCCTTTAAAAGCTTTTCGTCGTTTTCTATATTTATTCCGACATTCGGCTTTTCGGTTTTGCTTGCGCCGTAACTTTTACGTTTTACGGCGTTAATTGAGTATATAACTATTATAACAAATACTATTACCCCTAATGCGGAAAATGCCCATTCCATAACATGCTTCCCTTATAAAACGTATTTTTTCAAATCTCGGTTTTTGACGATATTTTCAAGATGCTCTTCGACGTACTTTGCGTCGATATTTACGGGAATAACGGGATAGTCGTTGCCGCCCGCGTTGTAGGAAATATCCTCTAAAAGATGCTCCATAACGGTGTGCAGTCTGCGCGCGCCTATATCCTCGCTGGTGGCGTTGATGTCCTCGGCTATTTCCGCAATCTTCTCAATCGCGTCCGCGTTAAAATGCAAGTCGATATTGTCGACCGCAAGCAGCGCGGCGTACTGCGAGGTAATGGCGTTCTGCGGCTGCGTCAAAATGTTGATAAAGTCGTCCTTTGTAAGGCTTTGAAGCTCTACCTGAATGGGGAACCTGCCTTGAAGTTCGGGAATTAA
>CATJZR010000166.1 GCA_949745625.1 uncultured Eubacteriales bacterium
ATAACCTTCTCGGTTTCGGAAAGCCCGCTCTTGACACGGATAAACTGCTCGTACAAAACGTAATAAAGCGTTGCAGCCGCGCCGACGGAAAAACCGTGCTCGATTACCGACACGTATTCGTCAATCAGAAAGCGCAAACTTAAATTGCATACTGCGGCATATACTGCATATAAGAGCGTGCCCAACATAAAGGGCAAAAATGTTACCAATTTTTTCTGCGCCCGCGCAAGCAGCGTTTTCTTTATAAGCTGCGTTACCAGCGCGGTTGTAAGCGCAAGCGCCGTTACGGCCGGACCGTAAAAGGTGAAGGTGTTGAAAATCTGAATCAAACTCAAAAAATTTCTCCCGCGTACCCGACCTACGCAAATTTCACCCGACCCTTATATATAACACAAAACGCGCCATTCAAACCAAAATAATTTGCCTTTTTTCGCGTAATGTGTTAGTTTAGTGAGGAGAGGTAATTTTATGAGAATGCACAGAAAACCGCATCTGGACGAACGGCTGTCCGCCTGCGGCAAAATTTTGACCGTCGCCGATTTGACCGATAAAAATATGCTTCGCGCAGCGGGCGAAAAGCAGTATCTCGACTGTATTAAAATATTCGGCAACGATAATCCCGTTCATCTCGAAATAGGCTGCGGTAAGGGCAAATTCGTAGCGGAAACCGCTAAGCTTAATCCCGATATAAATTTCGTCGCGTGCGAAAAAATTTCCAACGTCATCATAGACGCGTGCGAGAGAGTGATAGCCGAGGGTATTACAAACGTCTATTTTCTCAACTGCGCGGCGGAGGTGCTTGCAAAGTATTTCATGCCACGCTCGGTGGAAAAAATATATCTCAATTTTTCCAACCCTCTGCCCAAAGAGGGATATAAAAAGCAGCGACTGACCCACCCGAGGTTTCTTGACATTTACAGGGAAATCCTCAAAGAGGGCGGGCTTATAGTACAGAAAACCGACGACGGCGATTTTTATCGTTTTTCGCTTGAAAGCTTTAAGGAAGCGGGTTATACCGTAATCGAAACCTGCGAGGATTTGGCAAGCAGTCCCGTCGCGGGCGATGTGGAAACCGAGCACGAGCGGCTGTTCAAGTCCCGCGGCAAGCCCATTTACAGAATAGTTGCGGAGGTTAAATGATTTATTTGTATATAACGGCGGGCGTCGCCGCGTTCATAGCGCTCTGCGCGCTGTTCGTATGGTTCAACAACAGCTGTTTGAAGGTTACGCGCATAAAAAGGAAGATAGAGGGCGCGCCCAAGCTTAAAATAGTACATTTATCCGACTTACACGGCAAGCGTTTCGGCCGCGGCAACGTAAGGCTGATAAGCAGGGTTCTGCGCGAGCGTCCCGACTTTATAGCCGTTACGGGCGATATAATTCACTTGTATACGCAGAAGAATATCTGCGTTGCGGCGGAGGCTGTTTCCTCGCTTAAAGAAATAGCGCCCGTGCTGTACGTTTCGGGCAACCACGAAATGCGCAACAAGGGCTATCGCGGTTTCAGGAAAATTTTAATCGAGGCGGGCGCAACCGTGCTCGACGACACCGTGACCGCGGCGTGCGGAATAACGGTGGCGGGACTGAACGCCGCATCGCTGAGAAACGACAAAATTCAAAAAATCACCCCCGACGTTTCTCCGAAAATACTGCTCGCTCACGAGCCGCAGTTTTTTGAAAAGTATGTAGGTGCGGGGTACGATTTGGTGCTTTGCGGGCACGCGCACGGGGGGCAGTGGCGTATACCTTTTACGGGTATCGGTCTGTATGCGCCCGGTCAGGGCAAGTTTCCCAAATACACTTCGGGCGTGCATACTAAGGACGGACGTGCAATGGTAATCTCGCGGGGGCTGGGCAATTCGGAATTTCCGCTGCGCCTTTTCAACCGCCCCGAAATAGTGGTAATAGAAATAAATTAATAGTTGTTACTTGAAATTTAACTATTATTGTGTTACAATCCAAATAGATATTAATATTAATATTCTGTAATCAAATTAAAGGAAGGCACATTTGTGAAAAAACTGTTATCGCTTTTAATAGCCGGTTTTAATTTAATTTGCGCCGTGTCGGTGTTTGGCGGCTGTCAGAATGAAAATGAAGCGGCAAACGAAAATAATTCGACTGCTACTTTGCCCTCAGACGTTAATGAAATTGATACTCAACCCAAACCTCAGCCTCAGCCTGATTTAGACCCTGACCGCAATCCTTATCCCATACCGAGATATGAAGATTTTTGTGATTTTAATGAGTTCAGGCAATATTACGAAACGGAATTTTCTGTTTTAAATAGTGAAAAATTTTATTTGCTGCATCCCGAAATGGAAGCTGTAAACGCAAGCTATACATCTTATTTTGTTTTTCAAGGAGAAGAATCCTGGTATGAAAACAGTCCGTTTATTAATCCTTATGCAACCGAAACTTTTTTTATTTATTGTAAAGAATTAGGCGGCATTGAAGCTGACGATATTTATACAGGCTTGCCTGAGTATACCTTAGAGATAGAGGTCAAGTTAAAGGCGTTGCCTGAAAATCATATAAAAAACCGTAATTTTATTTTTGAATTTTCCGATTATATCGGTCAGTTTAAATGGCGAAACACCGTAAAAATATATGAAGACGGAATTATTATAGCCGAATGTAATTTCAACACAAGCGTAGAAGTGCCAAACGATTGGATAGTGAATTATTTTTATAATAATTTAGCTTAAATTTATACACAATTTTGCATTAATTGTAAACGGGTTTTAATTGATAATTTGAAAAATTAAAATAATCCCCCGTCGCGTATATTTCGACGGGGGATTGCTTTATTTATTTTATAAGCAGGGCGAGCACCGCTTTAAGCAGGTGCAGCTTGTTTTCGCCCTGTTCGAGCACGGCGCTCAGCTTGCC
>CATJZR010000167.1 GCA_949745625.1 uncultured Eubacteriales bacterium
AAGCCTTCGTCAACCGCTGAAAAACAGAATTTTGAAAGATAGGGGATATTCGAGCGGTAGGGAAGAATTTTCGCGCCCGCTGGCATTATGTGGTCTGTCGTGATATTGTCGCCTACTTTCAGCGCGACAGTGGCGCACAGAACGTCGGGCAGAGGTTTGCCGCTTGGTACGGGCTTTACGTTGGGTCCGCGCAATATTTGGCTTTTGCCGGTCGGCATGATTATCGCGCTGTCGTCTATCGAAAACTCCTCTGGTAGCGGCGCTGGCGTAATAGCGCCGAGCGTGCGGGGGTCGCAGATGTAGCCGGCAACCGCGCTTGCTGCCGCCGTTTCGGGCGAAACGAGATAAACCTGCGCGTCCGCGGTTCCGCTTCTGCCGTAGAAGTTTCTGTTGAAGGTGCGCAAGGATACGCCGCCGCTGGGCGGGGAAAAGCCCATTCCTATGCACGGTCCGCACGCACATTCGAGCAGGCGCGCCCCCGACTGTAAAATATCGTTCAGCGCGCCGCAGCGCGAAAGCTCGGCAAGCACCTGCTTAGACCCAGCCGAAACCGAAAGGCTGACGGAGGGGGATATTTTTTTGCCCTTTAAAATCGCCGCGACCTTCAAAAGGTCGGCAAGCGACGAATTCGTGCATGAGCCTATGCACACTTGTTCAACCGGCGTTCCCGAAACAGAAGCAACCTCGGTTACGTTGTCTGGGCTGTGCGGGCACGCGATAAGCGGCGTTATTTTCGAAAGGTCAATATTTATTATTCTGTCGTACACCGCGTCGGCGTCGCTTTCGAGGGGAACGAAGTCGTCCTCGCGTCCCTGCATTTTAAGAAACTCTCGCGTAATTTCGTCGGAGGGGAATATAGACGTAGTCGCGCCGAGCTCGGTGCCCATATTGGTAATAGTAGCGCGTTCGGGCACGGAAAGCGTTTTTATACCCTCGCCGCCCCATTCGATAATGGCGCCTACGCCGCCCTTGACGGAAAGTATGCGCAGAATTTCCAGCGAAACGTCCTTTGCGGATACGTTTTCGCCCAGTCTGCCCGAAAGGTTGACCTTATACATTTTCGGCATGGTTATGCAGTATGCGCCGCCGCCCATTGCAACCGCTACGTCCAGCCCGCCCGCGCCGAAAGCAAGCATGCCCAAACCGCCGCCCGTGGGGGTGTGACTGTCGGAGCCTATTAGTGTTTTGCCGGGTTTTCCGAAGCGTTCGAGGTGGACCTGATGGCAAATTCCGTTACCCGCCCGCGAAAAACGCAGTCCGTATCTGTCGGCAACGGACTGTATGTACCTGTGGTCGTCCGCGTTCTCGAAGCCGCATTGCAGAGTGTTGTGGTCGATATACGCCACGGAAAGCTCGGTTTTGACGCGCTCTACGCCCATTGCCTCGAATTCGAGGTACGCCATGGTGCCCGTCGCGTCCTGCGTGAGAGTCTGGTCTATTGATAAGCCTATTTCGCTGCCGGCGGTCATTTCGCCGCTGACAAGGTGGCTTTTGATTATCTTTTGCGCTAAGGTAAGTCCCATATCAGTCCTCTTTAAGTTGCGAATATTTTTGGGCGAGCTCGCCGTCGGAAATGGCGGTCTGGCGACCGTTTTCGTACTGTTCGTCAACCCATTTTTTTATTTTTGCCACTATATCGCTGTGCTTGCTTATTTCGCCGTCGGTGCCAAGAAGTCCGCAGTGCGAATTAATCCAGTAGGCTATTCCCGCAAGTCCCGAGGTTTTGGAAACGGTCACGTCGACCTTGCGGTTCAATATTTTTTCGGTGTCGAAAATATTGTAAATTTCCTCGTCCTTCATAAGCCCGTCGGCGTGAATACCCGCGCGTGTCTTGTTGAAGTTAGCCCCCACGAAGGGCGTCATGGGCGGCACGTCGTAGCCGATTTCCTTACGGAAATAGTCGTAAATTTCCGTAATGGCGGAGGGGTCCATTCCGTCGAGCGTGCCTTTAAGCGAGGCGTACTCGATTACCATTGCTTCGAGAGGAATATTGCCGGTGCGCTCGCCTATGCCGAGAAGAGAGCAGTTGACCGCGCACGCGCCGTAGAGCCACGCCGCCGTCGCGTTGGTAACCGCCTTGTAAAAGTCGTTGTGTCCGTGCCATTCGAGGTTTTCGCTTTCCACGTCGGCGTATTCCTGTATGCCGTAAATTATACCGGGGACGCTGCGCGGCAGTGCAACCTCGGAATATGGCACGCCGTAGCCCATAGTGTCGCAGGCGCGTATTTTAACGGGGATTTTGTATTCCTCGGAAAGCTTGTGCAGCTCGTTTATAAACGGCACCACGAAGCCGTAGAAATCGGCGCGGGTGATGTCCTCGAAGTGGCAGCGGGGGATAATTCCGTTATCGAAAGCCGCCTTGACTATTCCAAGATAATCCTGCATGACCTTGCCGCGCGTTGAGTGAAGCTTTTTGAAAATGTGGTAGTCCGAGCAGCTTACGAGTATGCCCGTTTCCTTTATTTTCATTTCCTTAACAAGCGCAAAATCCTCTTTCGTAGCCCTAATCCACGCGGTTATTTCGGGGAATTTCAAACCCAGCCCGCGGCACTTGTCAAGCGCCTCTCTGTCCTTTTTTCCGTAGATAAAAAACTCGGTTTGGCGGATAATTCCCTTGGGGCCGCCCAGCTTTGAAATAAGCTTGTAAAGGTCTACAATCTGCTTGACGGTGTACGGCTCGACGGACTGCTGACCGTCGCGCATAGTGGTGTCGGTTATCCAGATTTCCCTGGGCATATTCATTGGCGAACGCCTGTGATTGAAGGGTATTTTGGGTATTTCGCTGTAATTGTAAATGTCCCTGTACAGGTTGGGTTCGGCAACGTCCTGCAAGGAAAATTTGTAAGATTTCTGCTCTAAAAGGTTGCTTTTATCGGATATTTCTATCATTTTTTTCACCGTAAAATTTGTTAAATTACGGATAAATTATATCACAAAATCTGTGTTTTATCAATAAAAAAACCCATGCTTTTACATGTAATTTTTTGCATAAATGTATAAAAATTTTATATAATTTTGAGGTAAAAATTACCTTTTTTCTCGAAAAAATGCAAAGAAACGGCAATTTTTGTGAGGTTATAACAAATATAAAAACAGTTAAAGTAATTTTTATGTATTTTTATACGAAATTTATAAAAATGCGCGCAAATCGTTTACAAGAAACGGACTGCGATGCTATAATGTATGATAACTATTATTATAATGTGGTGTATGAATGTTTAAAAAACTTGCAATCGGCACGGCGTGCATATTAACGGTTTCGGCGGCTGCGGCGCTTTCCGCCTGCGGCGAGGAAACCGATTACGACGACAAGTACGCCGACAGGGTAAAGGTGGTTTACGAGTTAGAGGGCGGAAAATACCTCAACAGCACTACCAGCGTAAGTCACTACTACGAGTTTAAAAGCGGCGCGCCGAGGCGGATACTTCCGCTCGAAGACAAGAGCTTTTCCGAGGGCGGCGTAACGCGCGACGGGGGCTTCGTGCTGGACGGCTGGTACAGAACTAAAACGGTCGAGGGCGAAGCGGTGGAATATTCCGACAGATGGAATTTCGAAACAGATGTCGTTGCGGACGGCGGAGTGACGCTGTACGCGAAGTGGAATTCCCCGATAGTTTACAGCTTCGATTTCGTCTATACTGATGCAAACGGGGTCGAGCGGGTGGCGAACAGCTACAAGGTCAACGAGGGCAACACGTTCGGCGACGTATGGCAGAACGACGTACTGACCTACGCGAACGGATACGCGGGACACACTGCGGTAGCGGTCTATTACGACCCCGAGCATAAAATTCCGTTCGACGACAGCGTGAGGCATCCCGGCGGTGAAGAGAGTACGGCGGTTAAGCTTTACGTCGAGTATATCGAGGGCTCGTATACGATAGTCAGAACGGCGGCTCAGCTTAAAGCGGCGCGTTCGAGAAATATCTATCTGCTTGCCGACATCGATATGGAAGGCAAACCGCTCAGCTTTACCAACTTCAACGGCAAGACGTTTATCGGCAACGGACATACCGTTTCCAACTTCACCTTAGAGTACGGCAATTCGAGGTACGACCTTGTTCCCGACTTCAAGGACGAGAAGAAGAAGGCGCTTTGCGTGGCGCTTTTCGGAAACGCCGAAAACGTGACCGTAAAGGACGTTTCGTTCGAGAACGTGACGGTGACGGTGGATACCTTCCTTTCCGACGTCGATAAAATATACGTTGCGCCGCTTGCGGTCAGCGCAAAGAACAGCACGTTTGAAAACGTAAGCGTTGCGGGGACGTTCGGGGCAACGGACAGAACCACCGCTCAAATAATCTACGTTACCGACAGGGGAACTTTCGTCAGCGAGGGCACAAGCGAGACGGGGTGCGACTTCGGCAAAGTAACTGTAAAAAAATAAAAAAAATTCCTTTTGCTATACCAAAAGGGGCGTACAGCCGTTGCAACGGCTGTACGAACAAATATTAACAAGCATAGAAAAACATTTTTAAGGAGCATTAAGCTATGAATAAAAAATTTGTTAAGAAGGCGCTGACGCTGTCTGTGACCGCGGTTGCGGCAACGGCAACCGCGCTCGGCGCGGCGGGCTGCGGCAACGAAACCCGCAAGGCGTACGACAACGACAAGGACGTTCTCGTATTTTCCTCGCAGGATTTCGACAAGGTGTTCAATCCTTTCTATTCGACTTCGGCAATGGACGCCAACGCGGTAGGAATGACTCAAATAGGTATGATAGGCAACGACAAGGACGGACAGCCTGTCTGGGGCGACGACGAGGCGGTTATCGCGAAGGATTTTCAAACGAGGACCACGGGCACTGCCGAAGTGGACCAAAAGACGGAATATTATTTCGTGCTTAAAAACAACGTCCGTTTTTCGGACGGAAGCTATCTTACCATTAAGGACGTGCTTTTCAATATGTACGTTTATCTCGACCCCTCGTACACCGGTTCGAGCACTATGTACTCGACGGACATCGTCGGCTTGAAGGAATACAGAACGCAGGCGGAGACCGAAAAAGAACAGGACGCGTTCGAGCAGCAGTTCACCGACGAGGCGGGCAACCGCATAGATTCGCTTACCGAGGCGCTTCAAAGCATCAAAAAGGACCACCCTTCCGAAATTACCATGACTTCGGAAAAAATGAGGGGCTATCTCGACGAATACAAGTCCACGGGAGACGCCTATAAGAATATAGTCGCCGACTACGACAGGGCGGTAAAGCTTTTCGGCGAAGAGCTGGAGTCGGACTACAACAACGCAAAGGACACCTACAAGGACGTTATGTTCACCAACGACAAGGGTCAGGTGGTAAAAGATTTGTTTACCACTGACGTAGAGGTGTTCCTGTACAACGCGGGCTACATAACCTGGGATAAGAAAGAGAACGGCGGCAACGGCAAGCTTACCTCGGCGTTTACCAACGACGTTTCCGAGTTAAAGTCGTGGTCGCGCGAGCAGGCGATTGCCACCGTTACCGACGACCAGATTCCCATGAAGGCGGACGAGGTAATAAACTACTGGGCTACGGCGACCAACCTGGCCGTAGAGATTGCGGGCGACGAAAGGAAAGAGTATTTCCAGACCCACACTCAGAAATACAAGAATATCAAGGGTATCGAGTTTGTTAACAGAACGAAGCCCGTAACGGTAAACAACGTGCAGTACGGCGTGCCCAAGTACAGCGACGACAAAAACTCGCAGGTTACCGAGGGCAACGAGGTTTTGAAGGTCACGATTAACGACGTTGACCCGAAAGCTATCTGGAACTTCTCGTTCGGCGTTGCGCCCATGTACTACTATTCGAGCGAAGAGGAAATTGCTAAATTCGACTACGAAGAGCATTTCGGTGTAGCTTACGGCGACCCCGACTTCATGACCGACGTAATCAAGGACCCCGATAAAATCGGCGTTCCCGTCGGCGCGGGGCCCTATATGGCAAGCTCGTCAACCGGTAAAACCAAGGACGTGCAGAGCGGAGAATTCCTTGAAAACAACGTAATGTACTTCCACAGCAACCCCCATTTCGTAATGGGCGAGCCGCTTATAAAGCACATTAACTACAAGGTGGTAAGCTCGAACCAGATTATGAATTCGTTGCAGACGGGCGATATAGACTTTGCCGAGCCCAACGCAAAGACGGAAATAATCAACCAGCTCAAGGGGCTTGAAAACAAGGGAATGGGATATTCCAACATACAGACGGCGGGCTACGGCTATGTGGGCGTAAACGCTTCCAAAGTGCCCTCGATTTACGTTCGCCGTGCGATTATGCACAGTATAGACCCCTCGCTTTCGGTAAGATACTACGACGGTACGGCTAAACCTATTTACCGCTCGATGTCGCTTTCAAGCTGGGCATATCCCAATAGCGCGCTTGCTTATTATCCGTACGTCGGCGCACCCGTGCCTCAGGACCTTTCAAAGGTGGGCGCGGACTACAGAGATTTCGTTACAATGAAGGGCTTCAAGGCGGGCTATGTAATGAAGGAAGAGGAGCAGATTGAATTTATCAAATATCTCGTCGAGGATTTGGGCGGATACAAGCTCAATTCAAGCGGTATCTACTTCAAGGGAACGAGCACGCTGAAATACACGTTCACGATTGCGGGTCAGGAAAACGACCACCCCGCGTTTACGGCAATGTATCAGGCGGGACAGTTCCTCACCAACAAGGTGGGCGGCTTCCAGATAATAACCAAGACCGACAACGCGGCGCTTTCCAAGCTTTCGACGGGCTCGCTTGCGGTATGGGCAGCTGCCTGGGGTTCGACAATCGACCCCGATATGTATCAGGTTTACCACATGGATTCCAAGGCGAAGTCCGTTCTCAACTGGGGCTACCCCGCTATAATCAACAACGCCGGCGGGCGCTATGACGAGGAATACAGACTCGTTTCCGAGCTGCGCGACTACATCGACGCCGCGAGAAAATCCAACGACAACAAGCCCGGCGGCACCCGCGCCATTCTCTATGAAAGGGCGTTAGACCTCGTAATGGAGCTTGCGATAGAGCTTCCCATGTATCAGCGCGACGACCTGTTCGCTTACAACGCAAACAAGATAGATACGAGTACGTTCACCCCCGAAAACGGCAGAAGCGCGTTCAAGGGACTGACGTCGGATATACACAAGCTTTCACTTGTAATTAAATAAATAGGTTGCGCGCCCGCACGGGGTGCGGGCGCGCAAAAAATAACGCAATGCTTAAATATATAGTTAAAAGATTATTGATTTCGGTGCTAATTCTCTTCGGCGTTTCGCTGATAATTTATTCGCTGGTAAGATGTATGCCCACCGACTACATAGACATTAAATACGGCGAGCAGGCAAGCACCAACGGCGCCGTTGCCGAGCGTATCGAGGAATTCAAGAGAATTTACGGTATAGCGGATAACTCGTTCGGCGGAATTATAAAGGGCTACTTCGGCTGGCTGGGCAATCTGCTTCAAGGCAACCTCGGCGAGTCGTTCAAGTACGAAAAACCCGTAGGCACGGTAATTGCGGAAAATATGTGGATTTCGTTCGGCATAGCGCTGTTCGCAACCGTATTGCAGTTTTTAATCGCAATTCCCCTCGGCATAACCAGCGCGACGCACCAGTACTCGGCAAGAGACTATACGGTCACCGTGCTGACTATGATTGGGCTTTCGCTGCCCACGTACTTTTTCGCGGCTATATGTATAAAGCTGTTCGCGGTCGACCTCGGCTGGCTACCCGCCAACGGACTCGTTTACGGCGGTAAAATTTACGAGGATACGTTTGCGGGCGCAATGGAAAAGTTCGGCGATATGTCGGTGCATCTCATAATGCCGATACTCGTCAGCGTAATACTTTCGCTCGGCGGGCTTATGCGCTATACGCGTACGAATATGTTGGAGGTGCTCAATTCCGACTATATCCGCACCGCGCGCGCAAAGGGACTGGGCGAGAGAAACGTCATATACAAGCACGCGTTCAGAAATACGCTTATACCCCTTGCCACGCTGCTTGCGGGCATACTTCCCGGACTTTTCGGCGGTATGCTTATAACCGAGCAGGTGTTTGGTATCCCCGGTATAGGCAACCTCGCCTATACCGCGCTGAGAGAAGGCGATATACCGTTCATAATGGGCTACAATATGTTCCTTGCGGTGCTTACCGTAATAGGCACGCTGCTGTCGGATATTATGTATTCGATAGTCGACCCCCGCGTCAAGCTGGCGAAATAAGGAGAAGGATATGTCTGAAGAACTTAATAACGAATTTCCCGAAACCTGCGACGCGGAGATTGTATCAAAGATAGAAGAGCAGCTGCTTCCCATAATGAAGCAGCCCAAGAAAAAGGCCAAGGCGGTTAAGCCTGCCGAGCCTGAAATGACCAAGGAAGAGATAGCCGCCGCGCAGGCGGAAATGCACGACACCTACAAGGAAATGAGCCCGCTGCGGCTTGTGACGCGCAGGTTCTTCCGCTCGCGACTTTCGATTGTAGGACTGGTAATGATAGTGGCGCTGTTCCTTTTCTCGTATATGGGTCCCGTAGTCTACAACAGATGGGGCGAGGGCGAGATAGACACCAACGGCTTAGTTACTTCTACGCAGACGATAGTGCTCGAAGACGGCACGGTAATAGAGGAGGTCTACGAATACGACAGGGGCATAAATATGTACGCGCCCCCCGGCGGCGAACACATTTTCGGCACCGACGACAAGGGCATGGACGTATTTACGCGACTTATGTACGGCGGCAGAATATCGCTTATGATAGGCTTTATAGTCGTCATACTCGAAACGCTGATAGGCGTGCTGCTCGGCGGACTTGCGGGCTACTTCGGCGGCTGGGTAGACAGCATTATAATGCGAATAGTCGATATATTCAACTGTATACCGACGCTGCCCATACTTCTTATTGCCTCGGCAATAATAGACGGCTGGATTGAAAAGGGCTCTATCCGCCCCGAGGACCAGATTTACGTGCTTATGATAATAATAACCGTGTTCAGTTGGAGCGGAGTCGCCCGACTGGTGCGCGGACAGATACTGTCGCTGAGAGAGCAGGAATTTATCACCGCGACCGAGGTTATGGGCTTGCCCACCTGGCGGAGAATAGCAAAACACCTGATACCCAACGTAATGCCCCAGCTAATCGTTTCCATGACCTTGGGGCTGGGAAGCGTAATTCTTTACGAATCGACGCTGAGCTATCTGGGACTTGGCGTTCAGCTTCCGCACGCGGCGTGGGGAACTATGATTTCCCTCGTAAACAAGGAAGGCGTGCTGCAAAACTATCCCTTCGTATGGCTGCCCGCGGGTATTCTAATCGTAATAGCCGTACTCGGGTTCAACTTCGTCGGCGACGGACTGCGCGACGCGATGGACCCCAAAGCAAGAAAGTAGGAAGCTTTTTATGGCAAAGAAAGACACCAACTATATATCGATTAAAGAGAGCCGCGCCATATTGAAACACAATATGAAGCAGATGAAGTATTACGAAAAGCTTAAACGCAGAAAGGTTGCGGAAAGCGAATACACTGCCGTAATGCGCGACGAAAACAACATAATAGAAATAGACGGGCTGGAAACATGCTTCTTTACGGATAACGGTACGGTAATGTCGGTAAACGGCGTTTCGTTCGATATTCCAAAGAACAAGATTGTCGGCGTAGTCGGCGAAAGCGGCTGCGGCAAGAGCGTTACATCGTTTTCTATAATGCAGCTTGTTCAGGCGCCTCAGGGTCAGGTAACGGGCGGACACATCAGGTTTAACACCGATACGCTCGGTTATGACGAGGAGGGCAAAAAGCTTGCCTACGACATAGCAAAAATGCCTACCGAGCAGATGCATAAAATCCGCGGCAAAGACATCACTATGATATTTCAGGAGCCGATGACCTCGCTGAACCCAGTGTTCACGATTGGCTATCAGCTTGACGAGGTTTCCCTGTTGCACACCGCTGGCATTTCAAAAGAGGATGCAAAGAAGAAGAGCCTTGAAATGCTTGACAAGGTAGGTATATCCATTCCCGAACGCGTCTACAAATCGTACCCGCACGAGCTGTCTGGCGGTATGAGGCAGAGGGTTATGATAGCGATGGCGCTTGCGGGCAACCCCAAGCTGATTATAGCGGACGAACCCACTACCGCGCTGGACGTTACCATTCAGGCGCAGATATTAGAGCTTTTGAAGACGCTGCAAAAAGAGCAGGGCTGTTCGATTATGCTCATCACGCACGACCTCGGCGTAATTGCGGAAATGGCTGACGAAGTCGTCGTAATGTATGCGGGCAGAGTTATCGAAAAGGGAACGGCGCAGGATATATTCCACCGCCCGCTTCATCCCTATACGATAGGGTTGCAAAAGAGCAAGCCGCTTATCACGTCTTCCTCGCACGAGCCGCTGTATTCTATCCCCGGACAGGTGCCTAACCCTATCAATCTGCCCGACAGATGCTATTTCTGGAACAGATGCGATAAGTGTCATTCAAAGTGTATGCAGAAATATCCGCCCGAAACTAAAATAAGCGATACGCACTACGTTTCGTGCTATCTTCACGAGGAAGGAGGGAAAAAATGCAGGACGAAGAAATAATGACGCCTTCCCCCGACGAAAGCGGATACATACTCGAGGTGGAAAATCTGAACAAGGTTTTCCCCATCACAAAAAATATACTCGGTAAGCCCACCTCGGTTCTCAAAGCCGTAAATAACGTCAGCTTTAAGATAAAGGCGGGCACTACGATAGGCGTCGTGGGTGAATCCGGCTGCGGAAAGACGACGCTGGGCAGAACGATATTGAAGCTTTACGACCCCGACGGCGGGCGAATAATCTTCAACGGCGACGATATAACCAGGCTGAACAGAAAAAAGATGCGCAAATACCGCACTCAAATTCAGCTTATATTTCAGGACCCGTATTCCAGTCTGCCGCCCAGAATGACGGTCGGCGGAATAATAGGCGAGGCGGTAAAGGTACACAAGATAGTGCCCAAGACCGAACATTCCGATTACGTGCGCGCGATAATGGCGCAGTGCGGTCTGCGTCCGCAGTTTTACGACAGATACCCGCACGAGTTTTCGGGCGGTCAGCGTCAGAGAATTTGTATAGCGCGTGCGCTTGCGGTCAAGCCGCAGCTTATCGTCTGCGACGAGCCCGTGTCCGCGCTGGACGTTTCCATTCAGGCGCAGATTATCAACCTTTTAAAGGATTTGCAGGAAAAAATGGGGCTGACTTACGTGTTCATTTCGCACGATTTGTCGGTAGTTAAATATATTACGGACCAGATACTTGTAATGTATCTCGGCAACGTGATGGAGCTTGCCGAAACAGACGAGGTGTTCGCCAATCCGCTTCATCCGTATACGCAGGCGCTGTTTTCCGCGGTGCCCGTTCCCGACCCCGACGTAAAGATGGATAGGGTGATGCTCGAAGGCGACATCCCTTCGCCGGTAAATCCCCCCAAGGGCTGTAAATTTCACACCCGCTGCTCGAAGTGTATGGCGGCGTGCAGGTATATAGAACCAAAGTATATCGAAGCCAAGCCCGACCATTTCGTGGCGTGCCACCTCTATGACGGAGAGGTTATGAAAAACTTAAAGCAGTGCGAAGAGGAATGGAATCGCATCTGCCTCGAAGAAGAAGAGAAAAAGGCTGCCGAAAGTGAAAAAAGAAAATTCCCGTTCTTCGGAAAAAGAAAAAACTGAATTTGTTGACGACGGCAGAACCGTATACGATATGAGCGGGCTTGAAGACATGCACCGCACCGGTCCGCGCCGTGAAAAGAAAGAGAGTATAAGCGTTACGCGCAAGGAAAGGCGCGCGCTGATACGCGCGGCGTTCGCGCGCTACGCGCCTGTATTCTTAGGCGTGCTGGTGTGCTTCACGCTGGCGGCGCTTCTCATATACTTTTGGCTTAAATAAAATGGAGTAGAAAATGTTAAAGAAAATTGTTGCGGTTGTTATGACCGCTATGATGGCGGTCAGTTTTACCGCCTGCGGCGACGGCGAAAAGCCGACCGATAAAGAGGAAGCCTCCGGCGGGCTTGCATCCGACAAAATAGAGCTTTTAAAGCAGGATACCCGCCTGACGCAGGACCAGCAGCTTTCGCGTATCAAGGCGAAAAAGCTTATTGAAAACAACGGCTATTCCGACGGCGACGATGTAACTATAATGGTAACTCTTCCGTCCAACTCGCTTGTTGACAGCTTCAACGGCGGCGCTTACGCGTCGTACGGCACGGTTGCGGAATACGCTGTCAGTCCTTCGGGAGAGGTGGAGGCGCAGTCTATCGCTTTAAAGCAGCGCAGACTTATAGCCGAGCTTTCGTCAAAGGGACTTATCAAATCAGTAGAGCATAGGTATAAGACGGTGGCTAACGCGATAGCCGTTACCGCGTCTTACGGCAATATAGAAAAGATAGCTTCTCTTGCTTCGGTTGAAAACGTCGTTCTCTGCGACACCTACAACCGTCCCCAGTCGATACCCGTCGATAAGGTCAACACCATAGTGAACAACGTCGACGTATACGAGACAGGAATTTTCAATTCGGGCGTTCTCGATTACACAGGCGACGGCACCGCGGTTGCAATTCTCGACTCGGGCTTTGACTGCTCGCACTCGGTTTTCCAGAACAGCGAAATTACCAAACCGGTGTTCGACGAGGGAAAAATCTCCTCTCTGCTTAACAATACCAACGCTGCCGGTACTACCGCGGGACTTAGCGTTTCGGACGTTTATTACAGCGAAAAAATTCCTTTCAAGTACGATTACGCGGATAAGGACGGCGACGTCTTTCCCTACGACAGCGAGCACGGCACGCACGTCGCGGGCATAATCGGCGGCTACGATAAAGAGGACAAAGCCGAACGCATTACCGGTGTTGCAATAAACACCCAGCTCGTGCTTATGAAGGTTTTCCCCGACCTCGACGAGGGCGCGGAAACCGACGATATTCTCGCCGCGTTGGAGGACGCCGCGCTTCTCGGCGTGGACGCGATAAATATGTCGCTCGGCTCGTCCTGCGGATTTGCAAGAGAGGTCGACAAGGTCTGGACCAACGAGGTCTACGACAACCTTAAAGCAAGCGGCATAAGCGTAATAACGGCGGCAAGCAACAGCTATAGCTCCGGCTTCGGCGGCGAGCAGGGCAATACCAACATGGTAACAAACCCCGACTCTTCGACGGTAGGCTCGCCCTCGACGTACGAGGCAAGCCTTTCTGTAGCGTCAATCAGCGGCGTAAAGAGCAGATATTTAATCGGCAACGGCGAGCAGGTGCTGTTCTTCAACGAGTCGAACAATATCGCCGGCGACCCCAACGACTTCGTGAAAGAGCTCGGCGTGACTGGCAACGGCAGCGTAAGCTTCGAATACGTCACCGTTCCCGGCTCGGGTCTTGCTACAAGCTACGCGGGCATACGCAACGAGATTAAGGGCAAAATAGCCCTCGTCCGCCGCGGCGACAACACCTTCGAGGAAAAGGCGCAGATTGCAAAGGAATTCGGCGCAATCGGCTGCATTATATACAATAACGTAGACGGCGAAATTCTTATGTCTATGGGCAAGAGCGACCATATCCCGACGATTTCCATATCCAAGGACGACGGCGTCAGGCTTGCCGAAAAGGCGAAGGGTACTCTGCAAATCGGCTTAGAGCAGGAGGCGGGACCGTTTATGAGCGACTTTTCAAGCTGGGGTCCGACCCCGTCGCTCGGCATAAAGCCCGAAATTACCGCGCACGGCGGCAGCATTAAATCTGCCGTTCCCGGAGGCGGCTACGACGAGCTTTCGGGCACCTCGATGGCTTCGCCCAACCTCTGCGGAATAGTAGTGCTTATCAGACAGTACTTAAAGGATACCTACCCCGATTTGTCGGCAGTGGAATATTCGCGGCTTTGCAATCAGCTGCTGATGTCCAGCGCGACGATAATCAAAAACGAGGAGGGCAACCCCTATTCGCCCAGAAAACAGGGCGCGGGACTTGCAAGCCTGTACAACGCGGTCAACACCAAGGCGATTATCACCGTCGACGGACAGGACAGACCCAAGTTCGAGCTTGGCGACGACCCTGCGAAGAGCGGCGTATACACGCTTGAATTCGGCGTCAAAAATCTCAGCGCCGATACGCTCAGCTACGAGGTCGGACTTGACGCAATGACGGAAAGCGTGTCCACCTCGGATAAAAACCACGTTGCAGAAAAGGCGTATATGCTCGGGGGCGAAACCTCGGTCAGCCTTATTTCGGGCGGCGCAACGCTTTCGGGCACGACCCTGACTTTGCAGGGCGGCGAAACCGCAAAGCTTAAAATAGTTTACAAAATGTCCGGCGAGGACAAAAAATACATCACCTCGTCATTCCCCTACGGAATGTACGTCGAGGGCTTCGTAAGGCTTACGGCAAAGGACGAGGGAACGGAAATCAGCCTCAACGCGCCCTATCTCGCGTTCTTCGGCGACTGGACGGAAGCGCCCATGTTCGACAAGACCTATTACGAGGTGGAGTCGCAGGCTCACGACGGCAGTATAGACGAAGAGGACAAATTAAAGGCGGACTACTTCGCAACCACGCCTTACGGCTCGTATTTCTATAATTATATAATACCCCTCGGAACTTATCTGTACGATATAGACACGATGACCTACGATGCGATACCCGCCACCGAGGACCATATCGCCGTATCGGATATACTCGGCACGATAGACGGAATTTCTTCGGTCTACGCGGGACTGCTGCGAAGCGCCAAGGAAATGAACTTCACTATAGTAGACAAGGTTTCGGGCGAGGTTGTCTATTCGCATACCGACTACAACGCGAATAAGGCTCATTCGCTCGGCGGCTCGCCTATGCCTTACGCGGACTACCTTAAAATAAGCACGTTGAAGTTAGGACTGGTAAACAACAGACAGTACGAGTTCAAAATGCAGGGCAAGCTCGATTACGGTACGGACGGCGGACTTTCAACAAACGTGCGCAACTCGTTCTCGTTCGACTTCTACTGCGACAACGAGGCGCCCATAATCAAGGAAGCCACATACGAAAAGGTTTACGACAAGACTCTCAAAAAAGACAGGTTCTATATAACCCTGACCATTTACGACAATCAGTACGTTCAGTCGATAAGCCCCGTTGCGTTCACCTCGAGTTCGAGCTACGCGCTTTTGACCGACAACCCTATCCCCGTTTACAGTGAGAGGGGCGCGGACAACAAGGTGCGCTTCGAGGTAACCGAATATCTTGACGCGATATATTCAGACGCTTTAATCGGCAGTGCGCTTGCATTCTCAATCGACGACTACGCGCTCAATTCGAATATATATCTCTGCCAGCTTCCCGGCACGCGCGGCGACTTCCGCTTTACCTCGAACGGCAAAGAGAGCGGCAGGCCGCTCAGCGTAATCAACGCATACGTAGGCGACGTGGTCGATTTGACGCAATACCTCTACTCGACAGACGCAACGCTCGACAGCGATAAGGACTATCTCAAATACCTCGAATGGACGGCTTACAATACCTCGGTAGTTAAAGCCGACCCCAAGACTAAGCAGTTTAAAAACGGCGAGGCAGTCTGCCTCAAAGAGGGCAAGACCCAGATAACCGTTACCGAAAAAATGGACGGCAAACAGGCGACCGTTACTCTCAACGTCAAGCCCCGCGCAGCGCGGCGTAATGCGGCAAGGGATGCCGCCGATGCCGAGCTTGAAAGTGTAGACTTCATTTACTTCGATACTCTTTTCGCGTATTCGCGCGCGGCGCAGACCAGCGAGATACAGGACACGGGCGACAGAGTTTACGTATCTGCGCTTAAAGACGGCACTGTCAGCTTCTACCCCGGCGAGAAGATAAAGCTCAGCTATGCGGTAAAGCCCTGGTATGTCGAGGATAGCCGCGAGTTCGAGTACACGACTTCGAACGACAAGGTCGTCAAGGTCGAGCAGGACGGCACCGTGACCGCGCTTAGAGAGGGCACGGCGCAGGTAACTCTGAACGTAAAGGGTTCTAACATAAAGGCGAGAATAAGAATAGTCGTAAAGAGCGAATTCGTAATAGAAAACAGAACGCTTATAGCGTATAAGGGACTGGGCGGCGAGGTTGTCATTCCCGACGACGAGGGTATTTTGTACATAGGCTCGTACGCGTTCTGTCTGTACGATACCGACAGGACGGTAGAATTAGAGGACGACGATTTCGACTCGAATAAAATCCCTTCAATGAACACCTCGGTTACCAGTGTAATAATTCCCGCAGGAGTAGAGGACGTGCAGAAATACGCGTTCTACAACTGTTCGGGGTTGAGGTCGGTACAGCTTCCCTCGTCGGTTAAGTTCGTACGCGAGTACGCTTTTTACAAGGATGAAAAGCTCACCGATATAAATCTCGGCAACGTAGAGGTTATAGGCGCTCACGCGTTCCAGGGCTGTAAATCGCTGAAAGAGGCTGACCTGAGAAAATGCTACTCGATAGGCGCAAGCGGCTTCGAGGGCTGCGAAACGCTGACCGCGGTCGACCTTTCGCACCTGAGAAACGCAGCCGAAGAGACGCTGAAAAGCGGCAGCAAGGTAGGAAGGACGTTTAAAGACTGCCTTGCGCTTGCTACCATAATTCTCAACGAAAACACCAAGCTCTGCCGCGAAATGTTCGTAAACACCGCGGTGGAAGAAATAGATATTTACGAAACAATAAGCATACCCGCCTACGCTTTTGCGCGCAGCTCGAAGCTTAAAAGGGTGACGCTGCACAGCAGCCTCATTTCTATAGACACGGGCGCTTTCTGCGAATCGCCGCTGCTCGAAACGGTGCGTTTCGGCGGCGGGTTGCAGAAAATAGGCTCGCAGGCTTTCTACGCAACGGGAATCAAGCAGTTTACGCTTCCCGACTGCGAGGTCGCGATAGGCGAATACGCGTTCGTAAGCTCGCCGTTGACGACGCTCGCACTGCAAAGCAACACAGTGCTCGCCTCGATAGGCGCATCGGCGTTCGGCGAAACGCAGCTGACGAATTTCACCGTCGGCGCGGACAACGCCAACTACGCAGTGGACGGCGGCTCGCTTCTTATATCCAAGGACGGCAAAAGAATAATACTTGCGGCTCAGGGCAAGGACTTCGGCGACTTCGTTATCGACGCAGGCTATGAAGAGATAGCTTCTGGCGCGTTCGCGGGCTGCATAATCGGCTCTGTTACGTTCGAAAATCCGGCTATTGCGATAGGCGATTTTGCATTCAACCAGTGCGGTGCGCTTCAAAGAGCGGTTTTTGCCGAGGTGACATCCAAGGCGTATATCGGCGAAAGAGCCTTCAACGCATGTACCGAGCTTACCGAGGTTATCAACCTCGACAAATTCGCAAGCGTGGGCAACTACGCGTTTGCAAATACGGGTCTTAAAACCGTCGTGCTCGGAGAAGGTGCGGTTTACGGAGAGGGAGCTTTCTTCCAGTCGCAAATCGTCAATGTGACGCTCGGCGAAAATTCGATTTTCGGAATGGGCGCGTTCCAGAACTGTAAGATGCTCACTACGGTAAATATGCCTGCGGGCGGCGGCGTTCATTTCGGTACGGCGTGCTTCGCAAACGACACTTCGCTTGAGGAAATGGATGCGAGTAAGACCGACGGGGTAATCGAAACGGAGACCTTCTTCGGTTGTACCTCGCTTCGCGGCGTCAACATCGACGGCGTTACCGAGGTGGGTGCATACGCATTTGCGGATTGCTCCGCGCTTGCAAGCGTGGTAAACGCAATGAGCGTAAAGACGATAGGCGAAGGCGCGTTTGCGCGTCAGTCCGAAAAGGGCAGCGCGCCTACGTTCAGCAAAATTGCGCTCGATTCCGTGGAAGAGATAGGAATGGGCGCGTTCATGGGCAACGCGGGACTTTCCGAAATAACTCTGCCCGCAACGGTTACGAAGATTGACGGCTTCACCTTCGCGCTTTGCGTAAATCTTCAAACCGTCAAGCTGCCCGCAACGGTCATCGAAATAGGCACCTACGCGTTCAGAGGCTGCGAAAACCTTACCTCTATAAATCTCGGTGCGGTAAAGCTTATAGGCGACAATGCGTTCTACGGAGCGACGTACTTGGGCACCGCGGATTTATCCTCGGCAGAAAAGCTGGGCGCAGGCGCGTTCTCTAACACAATGCTTTCGGGTAAAATAACCGCAAACGCGCTTACCGAAATAGGCGACAACGCGTTCAGCAAAACGGCTATATCGTCGCTGACCGCGCCCAACCTAAAAAGAATAGGTCAGGCGGCGTTCTACAAAAACGCATACCTTACCGACTTTAATTTCGGCAGCGCAATCGAATACGTCGGACCTATGGCGTTCCTCGGCTGCTCGCGGCTTGCGATATTCTCGTTCGGCGAGGACAAAAAGACCGACGGCAAAATAAACGATTACGCTTTCTTAAACGACGGCGTGCTTTACGTAAAAATGCCCTCGGGCAAGGCGGAATTGAAGGCGGTTCCCGGCGGGATGTACGCTTCGACGCTCACCGTTCCCGAAGGGGTTGCGCGCGTTGATATTTACGCGGGCAACAGAAACCCGTATATAACCAAAATAATACTTCCCGATTCGCTCAGGGCGATAGGCAACTACGCGTTTAACGGCTATTCCAAGCTTGCAGAGGTGGTGTTCAACTCCTCGTCGGCTCCCGTACTCGAAACGCAGTACTACCCCATAAACGTACAGAGCGAGCAGGATTACTTCCCCGAAGCAAAGCTTGCCGAGGACGCACCCGGCTACGATTTGCTGCACAACCAGTTCGGACTGTTCGGATTAGAGCTTTACTACTTCACGTTTAAAGGGCTTGCAGGCTCGTTCAAGCCCGTCAAAATGACCTTACCCGCCAACGGCGCTTACGGCTACGGCGGCGCGGTGTACGAGGCTTGCTTCGGCAAGGCCGAGGATGCCGGCAGAACGGATTACGTGGCAATGGACGACGCAACCGTTTCGTTCCTGCAGTACGCGGATAAGGTTGCCGCGCTCGGCAAGGTGACGCTTTCGGACGAAAGGCTGATAAACAACGCGGTTACGGCGCTCAATTCCATGACGCAGAGCCTGACCGATTACGGCTATTCGCAGGCGGCCGCCGACGCGCTTATCAAGGCGGTAAGGGACGCGAAGAACGCGCTTACCGAATTGCAGGTGGCTACCGCAGGCAGAGATTTCAAAAACCTGCTTGCAAAGCTTGCCGCTCTTTCGGATAAGTTCGACGTTACGCAAATAGAGCTTTTGAAGGAAATCAACGGCGAAATAAACGCGCTGACAGTGGAAGAGCGCATACTCATGCGCGAAACTCAGGAATACAAAAACTTCGAATCCATAGTAGAACAGTATAACGAGTACTGCGCTAAGACAGAGGCGGAGGGCGACGAGGCGGCTGACGCTGCGTTTGCTGCGTTTGCGCTCGGAGCGTCGGCGGTTGTCACTGTATCGGCAATGGCTGCTGCGGCGTACGCGCTTAAAAAGCGCATGGGACTGTAAGGAGGGCGTAACTTATGAAATTTAAAAAATTAGCGGCGCTTTCGCTTTGCGCCCTCGGCGCGGCGGCATTCGGCTTATCCGCGTGCGGAGACGAGGTTTCGGAATACCTCGATAAAATGGTATCCTCTGCGGACAGGGCGACTACCGTTGTCGCGCAGGTCACTTTAACCGACGGAGGCGTTACGGTCTACACGCTTGAACGCCGTATCGAGGTAGACGTGGCGACGCGCACTGCGTCGGTATCGGACAGTAAAACAGTGCTTTCGGAAAACTTCGAAACGGTGACGACCTCGACGACGGTTTCGGCGGAAAACGTGACGGGTGAAACGATAGTCGGCTTAAAGCTTTCGGTCGGACTTACCGCTTCATACGAAATAGCGGACGGCGCGCTTAGCTGCACCGTGCCCAAGGACAAAATAACCGAAGTGCTTTCGCGGCAGGTTTCCGCGTCGTCGGATATGACGCTCAGCGTCGGGTTCGAAAACGGAAACATGACCAAAGCGGAATATTCGTATGTAAATTCGTCGTCGCGCACGGTAAGCGTTACGGTAACGTACGGATATTGAAGGAGATAAAATGAAGATATTTAAAAAATTTATTTGCGCCCTCGTGATAGTCGTGCTTGCAATGACGTTCGCGGGCTGCGGCGAGGAAAAACCCCAGCTTGCGACGCCGCAGAACGTCACCGTCAGCGATTCGGGCGAAATTACCTGGGACGCGGTTGAAAACGCCGAATATTACGGAGTAGTGCTTAACGGCATTACATACAGGTGCGACGGCACCAGTTACACGGTAGGCTCGGTTATCAACGATTTTACCTATTCGGTTATCGCGTACGCAAGCGGCTACTCGGCGTCGCTCCCCAGCGAGGTGCAGACCTTCACGGGCAAGGGGACGCCCCCGCCGCCCGTAGACCCCGACCTTGAAGGAATTACCGTTTCTATAAAGGGAAACCAGCTTGTCGGCAGCGGCAAAAGCACTAAGTTTACGGCAACGGTTAAGTTCCCCGACGGCCGTACCAACTCAAATGTAGTTTGGTCGGTTACCGAGGGAGGCGAATACGGCTCGATAGACGGCGACGGTAAGTTTACCGCAAAGACGGTTACCGAGGACCGCGACGTTACGGTCAGGGCTACCAGCACCGACAACGACGAGAAGTACGCGGAAATAATAATCTGCGTTGCTTGTCAGCCCGTGCTCACCGAGGAAATGCTTACTTCGGTCAGCGACAACTATATCGGCTTCGAGGGCTATATGGATATAGAGCTGCGCACCTTCGAGCTTTTCGACAAATACGTGGAAACCGTTCAGGTTTCCGGCATTTCCACCCAGATGAACGGCGACAGATGGCACGCGCGCTACGTTGACAATTCGACCAACTACGTTGCGGACATTCACTATAAAAACGAAGGCGGCGTCGCCCAGCAGGTCGCGCTCAGCCTTATGAACGACGAACAGTACTTCCCCATGACAGACGACGAGGGCAAGCCCGTAAGCTGGCTTGACTCGGGACTGTACAACAACTTTGCAAAGGTTACGGCGGACGATTTCGAGTTCGACGAGGACGACTGGCGTTATTACTACAAGGGTGCGGACGCGACGCTCGCGCAGAAAATGGTTGCCTCCGCAAACCCCTACGAATTCGAGGCGAGCAGCTTGGGACTTATTATAGAGGGAGGCGAGCTTCTCGGCATATTCGCGGAAAGCAAACCCAGCTTCTCTGTGGTTCCCGGCTACAAAGCAATTCAGCGGCTTTACAGCTATATCAACTGCGGCGCGGACAACGTCGAGGTCCCTCTGATAACCAAGTTCGAGCACAACCCCAAGACGACGGACGGCGGATTTATCGACCACGACGCGCTTGACGAGGCGATTGCGAATATGCGCAGTCTTGAAAATTACACGCTCGATTTCAGAATGTCTTCGCACATGGCTTCGGGCTATACGATAGGCGGCTACGTGGAAACGGTAATCGACGGCGATTATTATTTCGAGCCGTATGACATAATTTCCTCGGGCGGAAATCAGATAGCGGTGGCGCGCCCCAACGCGCAGTACGGTTATCATAAGCTGGACGCAAACACCTACAACAGCTACAACTACAACGCCGACAAGGGAGTATACGAGGCGGCGCGCGCGTTTAAGGGCGATATGGATAAAGCAAAGGCTTCCTTTGCGTTCGCTTCGGAAATATTCACCTCCTTCCAGACGGCTACGGTCGACGGTAAGGACGCCACGATTTACTATGTGGACGAAACAATGTGCACGGTGGCAAGCACTCTCTATTACGGCGTAGGAAACGACGCGCCGCTGTACGGACTGTTTGCAATGCGTTACGAAATGCTTGCGGACTACACGCCATACGTCGTGGTGCAGGACGGAAAAATTCTCGAAGCGGGTTTCTTCTATTTCCTCGGCGATATGTACGGCGAAGTGAGAATTTACTATTCGGACTTCAACTCGGCTTCGATGCCCGACTCGTTCAAATCATTCGACGGCTACGTTCCCAGAGTCCCGCCCGCAAGCTGGGCTGACCTGACCGTAATCGACGAGACAGACGGCGGCGACAGCGGCGAAGTTAACGCGCTCGAATTCTTTATCGGTATGTTCGGCTCGGCGGAAAAGTTAAACGATTTGCCCTTCTTCGGCGACCTTCTCGGCGACACCTACGGGTTCGGACTTGCAACCTACCGCCAACCGGGCGGAATAAGTTACAGCGTCGAAACGGTCGTGCTTTACTACGACGTTGCGCTCGACGCGGACAGAACCATCAACAGCTCGATTAAATCGGCGCAGGAATTCCTCGTAGAAAACGGATTTGTAAAGAACGCTTACGGCGAATACGTAAAGGGAGACGTTTCGGCAATGCCCTACGACAGCTCTCTGGATTTCTGGATTTACGTCTGGAAGACAGTTTAAAAATTTAAGGAGATTGAAATTATGAAAATCAAGAATTTGGCTAAAACAGCGGCATCCTTGACGATAGGCGCTGCAATGAGCTTTTCGACTTTCGCGTTCGTCGGCTGCGGCGGCAGCGAGGATAACGGAGAGGAAAAGCCCCCTATCGTTCTCGAAGACGTAACGGTCAAAATTACCGTTGACAAAACGGAAATCCACTGCGGCACCAACGAAACGGTTACGGCCTCCGTCGCCGTAGACGGGCTTGAGGATAAGTCCGTCACCTGGTCGGTTGAGGGCAACGGCGCGTCTTTGGTGGAGTTCAAGGACGGCGTGCTTTCGCTTAAAAACGGAGTAACCACTTCGGTCGACAAGGTGGTAAAGCTGACCGCAACCTCCAACGTGACCTCGCTTAAAAAGGACTCGGTTACCATAACGATTAAGGCGCAGATAATCGAAGGACAGGTAGGCGAATTAAAGACGGAAATGTTTACTGCGCTCGGCAACCCGCAAATTACCGTAAGCGGCGAGGTTTCGGACATTTACGACGACTTCAACAACGACAACAACGACGTAACCAAGACGTACGACTTTACGGTAAAGATGGCGGACGGAGCCTGGTACGGCGAATGGAACGCCAAAGGCTCCTCCCATAAGGATATAAACAACTACCGCCGCTCGGAGAACGTTATTGCGAACTCAGACGAGCACACCTTCGACCAGGTTTACATAAACAAGGATAACGAGGTCGCGCAGAAGGCCGTAACCGACTACAACAGCGTTGCGTCGGTATGGGAAAACCAGCACCTCTGGAATCACCTTGCGCAGCTCGGCACGGATATAGTAAACCAGTGGGAGTACGACGCGGAAAACGAGGTTTACCTCTACAAGTTCGACAACTCGTCCGAGGACGACCTCTATCTCAGGGCGTATCTTTCCGTTTCGCTTACGCCCATGCTCGAGGGGCAGGATACGCTGGAAACGATAGGACTTAAAGTTGCGGACGGCAAAATCACCAAAATGATAGCGTCCACGACGGTAACGTACTACGGCTCGTCCGAAGAGGGCAGCTCTAAGGACGCGACGTCAATGTCCTATACCACGCTTACCGCCGACTTTACGGACGTGGGCGCAACCGAGGTTCCCACGCCGACCCCTTACGAGGCGCCGAGAAATGCGGAATACCTCGAAAGGGCGCTCGAAAAAATGGGCGATGCAACCAACTACACCTTCCGTGCGGTCGAAACCACGGTTTCCGCTCCCCCTATAGACGAAGGGGAATACGCCGATTATTCGCTTAAAAAGAGCAGGACTTCGGCTTCAAATTCAACGTCTTCTACGGGTACCGTCGGCATTGTCGGTCAGGTAACGCAGGACGCCATCCTGCTTGCGCGTACGGGCAAGTACACCTCCGGTATGGACGACAACCTTTACTGGACGAATTACAGCGGCTATAAGCAGCTGTCCGCGGACAAATACGACTTCTTCGAATACAGCAACTACCTCGGCGCGTTGCAGGGCAAGCAGCAGTTCCAGGGCAACATCTTCGACAATATGCCCAAATTCGATTTCTCGGCAAATATCTTCGAGTACGCCGGAATGTCCGACGTGCAGATAGGCGGCGAATGGGTAGGCGTATACAACTTTACCCTGCGCGAGCCCGCGGTAACGAGAGACCTTGCAATGCAGGTTTCGGCGCATACCTGGGCAAAGAGTGCAAAGGGCTCTACCTACGGTACGTTCAAAATAAGCGTGCTTGAAACGGGCGAAGTGGTTTCCACCGAATTCCCCTACGACATAACTATGGGCACGTATACGGGCGTTATCAAAACCACGTATTCCAAAATCGGCACGACCGTACTTCCCGAGGACACGTTCGAGGGGTATGAGGCGCGCGTGCTCCGCGAAAACTGGAGTCAGTTCAACGTGAGATACTACTATCCTACGCACACCACGCAGAGCATACCCGTAGAGATTGACGGCGGCACACTGCTGAACAACATTTACGGCGACAAGGCGAACACTCTGCCCTCGCCCACGGCGTTCTTTAAGGCGTTCGGCGATTCCATGACGGACCTGTTCTTCGAGTGGGACGAAGAGGACAACACCGCGACAGGCGGCGGAATTAAATATTTCGACTACGTTTCCTTCAACCTGTCAATCGAAGAAAGCGACGAAAACGGAAAGA
>CATJZR010000168.1 GCA_949745625.1 uncultured Eubacteriales bacterium
CGTTCCTTACGGAATTGTCCGCGCTGTCGAACGGACCCGAACCGTCGTCGTACTCAGCCTTGGCGGTGGTGCCTTTGCCGTGGGTTACGCTTGCGGTAACCTGCGACATATCGCGCGCAACGCCCATATACGTTTCCTGTACGTCGAGAATGGAAAAGTCGGGAACCTCCAACCCCTGCTGTACGCGCGTAGGCTGAACGGTGGTTGCAACCTCTTTATTTTTGAGGTTGAGCTTATACGGCAGCTTTACGCCCGCGCCGAACACGTCGTAGCCGACTGCGCTTACCGTAACGCCGCTCGCGTACGCGTTGGTGGAAAGCTTAAGCTTTTCCGCCGTGTCGATTTGCTCGCCCTCTATCTCGACGCCCTTGATAGTTACGTTTTTAACGGCGTAATCAGAACCGAAGCCGTTTATGCGGCACGCTATCGTGTCCGCCATTTCAAGGACCTTGACGTTTTCTATTCTCACCCCGTCGATAGTGCCGCGCTGCTCGGTCTCCGACCAAGCCTGATTGAAGTCGATAAACATATCGATTAAAAAGTCTTCCGCGCCGTCCTCTCTGTTATCGCCGAGCATCTGCGCGTCCTCTATCGTTATGCTTTCGTACAGCACGTTGGTAATCGCTGCGTCGTCGGCGTTGTGTATGGACATTGCCGCCTTATGATAGTTGTGAACGACGGTTATGTTTTTGAAGCTTATGTTGCTCATCGTCGCGCCGTTGCACTCGTAGCCGACTTCCATACTCTGCGCCAAATCCGTCCACACGACCACGTTGTCGAAGGTGATATTGTCGGTCACGCCGCGGTCGCTGTTCTTTACTACGAGAGAGTCGTCCCACGTTCTGATAAACCCGCCTTTGACTGTCACGTTTTTACAGGATTGAACGGAAATGCCGTCGCCGTTGCCGCGCGCTGTAATCATTTTGACGTTGTCAATCGTAACGCCCTCGCTTTGATAGAGCGTAATCGCCCAACCCGCGGGGTCGAGGAAGGTAACGCCCTCTATATTCACGTTTTTGCAAAAGCGCAGTTCAAGCGGGAGCGTGTACTCTGCGTCCGCCCTGCGGTCGTATATTTCACCGCTGAAAATTCCGCGGCCGCGTATTGTAATGTTTTCTAAGTTTTCCGCCCTGACCTGACCGTAAACGTAGGCGCCGCCCGCAAGGTACAGGGTCTGATTGCTATGCATGGGGATTGCACCCGCGGAATATACGCCCGGCCCGATATAAATTGTGTTTTCGGGTACGTTATCCGCCGTGACGGGGTTCGTTTCGATAGGGTTTGCAAAGATATGCAGGGCGTTATCCGCCGCGTCCGTAACGGTGCCGTCGTTGTATTCCAATGTATAGTTTGCGGAATATTCCAAATCGAATTCAACGGTATTCCCCTTAACCTCCGGTTTAACGCCGTAGGAAAGCGGACGCACGACTACGTCGGTCAATGCGCTTGCGCCGTTAATCTCCACACGCATGTGCACCTTACCCTCGAAGTCGAAGCTGACTACCTGCCCCTTGTCCTTGGAATACGAAAAGCTGAATATTCTGTTGTGGTTTACGCGCGTGTCGTAGACGAACAGCTCTTCGTCCTCGGCAAAAGCCTTCAGCTTAAAGGAGCTTTGCATAAGCGAGGGACCGTCGTAAACCGTAAGCTTGCTTTCGGTAACCTCTCTGTCGGGCTGTTCTATTACGGGCGCATCTCCCGCTGGGACTTCTTTTTCGTCCCCGCAAGCCGCGAAAGCGGGCAAAGCGCACAGCATTGCCGCGCTTAAAAGAAACGCAACAGCTTTTTTAAACTTCATAGTTCCACCTTTTAATTTATTATTTCTACCTTACAGCCTTCGAGGGCGGAAAGATATTCTTCCGATTGAGTGAATACAAATTCAGCACCCGTAACGGCAACGTCTTCCTGCACGAAGCTGAAATTTCTTAGATACTTCGCGTCCGTAGTTGAAAACTTACACTCGCTTTCCTGCGGGCGGATGCCTGCAAGCGCGACGTTTTTTATTGTGACGTTGTCTACATAGTGCTCGCTTTCGAATCCGACGCGCGTGTCCCTGCAGCCGCCCATCAGCGCGGTTATTCTCCGCGCGGAAATCACGTTGAGATTTTCTATCAGCACTCCGTCCACACTTCCGAGCGCGGTAGGCGCAGTGTGCTGGTCCGACCAGTTACTGCTGTACAGAACGCGCAGGTCAATCAACCCGACGCCGTCGGCTGCGTTTTTGCCGTCCTCTACCGTTATGTTTTTGAAAGTGACGTTCTTAATTTCCGCGTTGTTTGCGTTGTGAATGGATATTGCCGCGTTGTGGAGTGCGTGAAGCACGGTTATGTTTTCGAAGGAAATATTTTCCATAGGAATACCTACGGTTTCATACCCCACTTCCATACTTTGTGCCAAATCCGTCCAAAGCGTGCAATTTTTGAAAGAAATTCCGTCGGTTTCGCCGTGAATATTTCTGTTTTCCCATCTCGGGTAGTTTTTTACCACCAGCGAATCGTCCCAGGTACGGACGAAGCAGCCCTCCACCTCTACGTTTTTACATGACTGCAAAGATACTCCGTCGCCGTTTGAGCGCGAGGAAATAATTTTTAAATTACTGATTTTCGAGCCCTCGCAGAAGTAGTTGGTTATCGCCCAGCCCGCGGGGTCGAGAATAAAAAAGTCCTTTAAAAGCACGTTAGTGCTGTAATTGAACTCTATGGGCACGGTAACCTTACCGCGGCGGACAGAACGCTCGAACGCGCTGCCGTCTATTATGCCGCGCCCGACTATGGCGACGTTACTGAG
>CATJZR010000169.1 GCA_949745625.1 uncultured Eubacteriales bacterium
AGAAGCGCGAGCTTTTTTGAGGGGAGCATACACAGATGTATGTGACCCGATAAAAAGCGAAGCGCGACAAAGAGATGCGCCGCTTATAAGACAAGCATTGCGTCGCCGAATGAAAAGAAGCGATACCTTTCCCTAACCGCCCCGTTATACAGCGACAAAATCTCGTCCCGCCCCGTCATTGCCGCGACGAGCATTATAAGCGTGCTTTCGGGAAGATGGAAGTTGGTAATCAATGCGTCCACGCATCTGAATTTATATGGCGGATATATAAAAATTTCGGTATTGCCGCTACACGGCTTTAAAAAACCGTTTTCGTCGGCAGCGCTTTCAAGCGTTCTTACCGAGGTTGTGCCGACGGCTATTATACGTCTGCCCTCGCGCTTGGCTTTGTTAATAGTTTCGGCAGCTTCGGCGCCCACCTCGTAATACTCAGAGTGCATTTTATGGTCGGTGATTATTTCTTCCTTTACGGGGCGAAATGTACCTAACCCGACGTGCAGCAACACCTCGGCAACCTCGACCCCCATTCCGCGTATACGCTCAAGCAAAGCGGGCGTAAAGTGCAGTCCCGCGGTCGGCGCCGCAGCAGAGCCGTCCGTCTTTGCATATACCGTCTGATAGCGGTTTTTATCCTCGAGCTTTTTCTTTATGTACGGCGGCAGCGGCATATTTCCCACGCGTTCGAGTATTTCCTCGAACACGCCCTCGTAGATAAACCGCACTATCCTTTCGCCGCTTTCGGTTATACCCTCGACGGTCAGCGAAAGCCCGTCACTTGTATCGAGGCGGGTGCCTATCTTACACTTTTTACCAGGCTTTACAAGCACCTCCCACTTGTCTATATCGAGACGCTTTAAAAGCAGCACCTCCACCGCGCCGCCGTTTTCCGTGCGCGCATACAAGCGTGCAGGCAACACGCGGGTATTGTTTACGACGAGCACATCGCCCTTTTTCAGGTAATCCGTTACGTCTTTAAAAATTCTGTGTTCGGTTTTTTTCGAAGTCCTGTCGTAGACAAGCAACCGAGAAGCGTCGCGCGGGCTTGCGGGAGTCTGCGCGATAAGCTCTTCGGGCAAATCGTAATAAAAATCGCTTTTTAAAAACTGCATAGTTAATCCTTGTCGAAAAGAGTGAGCTGCAACTGCTGTTTTTCGCTTATCTTGTAGCCCAAATGCTCGTATCCTCCCTTTAATATCATTCTGCCGCGCGGAGTGCGGGCGATAAAGCCGAGCTGCAACAGATACGGCTCGTAGACGTCCTCGATAGTGCCCGCATCCTCGTTAATTGTTGCCGCAAGCGTTTCCAGCCCGACGGGCTTACCGTCGAACTTTTCTATCATAGCGCGTAGAAGCGCCCTGTCTATTTCGTCGAGACCGAGGTCGTCTATTTCCATTCTGCCGAGCGCGTATTTCGCATCCTTGACGGTGACCGTAGAATTGCCGTTTATCGTTGCAAAGTCACGCACGCGCTTCAACAGCCTGTTGGCAATTCTCGGCGTTCCGCGCGAACGGCACGCAACCTCGTTGGCAGCGTCTTCGGCAATGGATATATTCAGTGTTTTCGCGCTACGCAAAACTATCTCTTGAAGCTCTGCGGGGGTGTACATTTCAAGACGGCAGATAATACCGAACCTGTCGCGCAAGGGATTTGCTATCATGCCCGCGCGGGTGGTCGCGCCTATAAGCGTAAACCGTTTAAGCGAAAAGCGGATATTGCGCGCGCTGGGGCCCTTGCCGACGATTATGTCGAGCGCGTAATCCTCCATAGCCGAATAAAGTATTTCTTCGACGCTATGGTTAAGGCGGTGAATTTCGTCGATAAACAACACATCTCCGTCGTTGAGGTTGGTGAGTATCGCAGCCAAATCGCCGCTGCGCTCTATCGCGGGTGCACTGGTCATTTTAAGCTGTCCGCCCATTTCGTTTGCGATTATATGCGCGAGCGTTGTTTTGCCGAGACCGGGTGCACCGTATAAAAGGACGTGTTCAAGCGCCTCGCCCCTCGCCTTTGCGGCGTTCATATATACGTTTAAGTTTTCCTTGACCTTGCTCTGACCGACATAACCGTCAAGCGTCTTCGGGCGCAGGACGTTTTCCTCAACGTCGTATTCGCCCTTGGTGCTTTTGACTAATCTGTCGTCGGCGTCAAACTCCTCTTCGTCGTCGTAAAACATATTTTACATTCCTTTAAGTGCAATCATTATAATATCTTCGACAGACTGCGCACCCTGAGCGCGCGCGCGGTAAATCGCCTTTTCGCTTTCCGAACGCGAGAAGCCGAGC
>CATJZR010000170.1 GCA_949745625.1 uncultured Eubacteriales bacterium
AGTATGGACAGCTTTGTGGCTTCTTTAAATTGCAGGAATACTTTACGGCAGCGTCAAATATGCGCTATGCCGTCGGACGAGGCTACTGAAACCGTTTCGCGCATGGATACCGAAAGCCGCAAAAATTTTTATTGGAAGGGTAAAGCCATTCCCAAAAATTCGCGGTTATACGGCGAGCTTTTGGAACGGGCAAATAGCGAGCAACGCAAAAATCAATTAATATAATTAAAGATAAAGGATAAACTTATGAAAGCTATAAGGGGTGCGATAACTGTTAAAGCCGATACGGCAGAAGAAATCAAAAAGAACGTAAGACTGTTGCTTACAAAATTAACTGAAAAGAACGGACTTACAGCGGAAAACATTGTATGTATAATGTTTTCCAATACGTCGGATATTCATTCGTATTATCCGGCGAAGGCGGCTAGAGAGGTTGGTTTCTTTAACTGCGCGTTATTTTCTTCGATAGAGCCGGATATAGACGATTCGTTACCGCTCTGCATAAGGGTGATGGTTTTGGCGGAAACGGAAATTACCCCCAAGCATGTTTATCTCAACGGAGCTGCAAATCTTAGGAAGGATATAACGAAAAAGCTTAATATTGCTATCGACGGTCCTGCCGGCAGCGGAAAGAGCACCGTTTCGAAAATATTATCTAAGCGTTTCGATATCCTCTATCTCGATACGGGTGCAATGTACCGCGCGTGTGCGCTTGCATGCGAAAACGCGGGCATCGACTGTAAGGACGAGGCTTCGGTTCAGGCATTTGCAGATAGTGTGGACATAACCGTCAAGTATGAAAACAAGGCGCAGAAAACCTATCTCAACGGCAGAGACGTAACTGAAATTATCCGTACTCCGCACATCTCTATGATGGCGTCGGTGGTGTCTGCTTACGGGTGTATAAGAACGAAAATGGTAGAGCTTCAAAGGAAAATAGCAAAAGAGAATTCCTGCGTGTTGGACGGAAGGGATATCGGAACGAACGTCCTTCCCGCTGCGGAATTTAAGTTTTTCCTTACGGCTTCACCTGAAATACGCGCAAACCGTCGCCTTGCCGAAAACGAGTTAAAGGGATTCAATCAGTCTTTCGAGGACGTTTTAAGGGAAATCAAGGCGCGCGACGAACAGGATACAGGCCGCAAAATCGCGCCGCTGCTTAAAGCCGACGACGCTATGGAAATTAACACGGACAAGCTGACGGAAGAGGAAGTAGCGAACGAAATCTGCTCGGTTATTCAAGGTAAAATCTGATGTCTAAAAAAGATAAAGTAAAACTCAATGCGGTATCGAAATGGTTCAGAACGCTTCGACGGGCGGAACCGTTTTTATACCGTCCTTTTTTTCCTTATAAAAAACACGGTCATACACAGCGCTTTACCGACAGAGCGTATATATTTGTCGGTAATCATTTAAGCGTGCTCGATGTAGTTTTTCCCGCAATCGCTACAGACCGTGCCGTGCATTTTATGGCGAAAAAATGCCTTTTTGAAAAGGGCTTGATGAAAAAGTTTGTCAATAAATGCGAGTGTATCCCCGTTAATAGAGACGGAACCGACGTAAAAGCCGTTATGCTTGCAATGAAGTATTTAAAGCAAGGCGAATGTGTTTCGATTTTTCCCGAAGGCACGAGGAATAAAACCAACAACACTTTTCTGCCTTTTAAAAGCGGGGCAACAGCTATTTCCATAAAGACGAAAACGCCGATAATTCCGCTGGTGCAGATTAAAAAAATAAGAATGTTCAGAAAAGCGCACGTGCTTTACGGCGAGCCTATTGAGTTTACGGAATTTTACGACAAGCGTTTAACCGAAGAGGATATAAAAAAGTGCGACGAATTCCTTCGCGACAGACTTTTTGAAATGCATGCGGAGCTTATCCGGATACTTTCAACAAAAAAGAGTAAGATGGCATGAAAGTTTATGTTGCGGAAAACAGCGGTTTTTGTAAGGGTGTCGAACGTGCCGTAAACACCGCGCTATCGCTAGAATCGGAAAACGCCTATATTTTGGGTGAAATAATACACAATCACGACGTGGTTAAGGCGATTAAAGAAAAGGGGCTTAAAGTTGTGGAACGGCTTGACGAGGTCCCTGACGGTGGCACCGTTGTATTTCGCTCGCACGGCGTGCCCAAAAGCTATTACCGCGAGTGCGAACGCCGTGCAATAAAGGTGATTGACTGCACTTGCGGTTTTGTAAAGCGTACCCAGAGTATAGTTGCCGAGCAGAGCGCGCTAGGCAATTTTATCGTTATTGCCGGTGAGCCGACACATCCGGAGGTTATCGGACTACTAGGTTGGTGCGAGAGTAGTGCTGCGGTAATCAACGATGAAAATCGTATTCCCGCCGAGCTTGCCGATAAAAACGTATGTATAGTGGGACAAACTACGTTTTCGCCTTTGAAATTTGAAAAAATTATAAAAAATATTAGAAAACTATGTAAAAAAACAGTTGCTGTTTTCAAGACGATTTGTTATACTACTATAGAACGGCAAAGCGAAACTGAAAAACTTGCTAAAATGTGCGAAGCAATGCTCGTTATAGGCGGGCTGAACAGCAGCAATACCAACAAGCTGTATGAAATTGCTTTAAAACATTGCGGTAACGTATTCAGACTTGCAAATTCCGAGGATATGGATTATTCCAAATTAATTAAATTCAAAAGTGTAGGTATTGTTTCAGGGGCGTCAACCCCGAATGCGCAAACCCGGGAGGTTCTCTTAAAGATGGAAGAAAACACAGAAGTTAAGGCAACGAATTCAATGGC
>CATJZR010000171.1 GCA_949745625.1 uncultured Eubacteriales bacterium
TCCTCCCCGTAGCTTTTCGCAGCTTGTCACGTCCTTCTTCGGCGCCATGTACCAAGGCATCCTCCGTATGCTCTTTGTAGCTTGATCTTTCTCGATTTAACATAAGTTCTTGCTATCTTTCAAGCAAGTCTTTCTTAGTCCTTTCTTTTTTCTACAAAAATTCTCTACTCTCTTAACTCTTTAACTCGGTTACTACTCTTTCAGTAAAGTTGCGCAAAATTGCTCTTCTTTTCCTTTCTTCGTATTAACCTTTTTTTTTAATTGCCTTTTTTGTACTCTATCTTTCTCTTTCTCTCTTTCTTCTTCCTTTCTATGCAGTTGTCAGACTTCATTTCAAAGTCTCTCGCACCTCTCACGTTTATTCAACGTCTGCGGTACGTCAGACTTCATTAAACCGACGAAAGCCGGTTATCGTTTTAAAAAAAAACGACGCCGTAGAATTACAGCTTATTAATAATATCAAACAGCGCAATCTATGTCAAGCATTTTCTCACATTTTTTCATAAATTTTTTAACGGAAATGCTTGCGGTACGACAAGCATTTTTATTTACTATTTCATTAATTTTTTTAATAAAAATAAGTATTATGATTGAACACGAGACGGGAACGGATATATAACGGCGACGGTCTTTTAGTCCGTCGCCGTTATATATGCGCATCGAAATTGAATATAGTTTCACTTTAACCCGTTAACTATATCTTTTAAATAATCAAGCGAGGTTTTCAGCTCGGCAATGTCGGAATAGTTTTCGTTATAAACCTCGATTATTACGCTTCCGTCAAAGTCAGCATCCTCAGGCGCGATAAAATTTCTTTGAAGTCAAGCGCGCCGCAACCGGGCAAACAAAGCTTGCCGTCCTTGTCGACATCCGACAAATGCACATGTGAAATGCTACCCTTCATATCATTGATATAATCCTTATACGGATAACCCGAACGGTGCGCCTGCTTTATATCGAATACGCCCAAAATCTGAGGTATGCGTTTTTTCAGCTCGGAAAATATTCCGGGGCTGTTATAGGTGCACCACGCCACATTTTCAAGGCAGAGCCTTACGCCGTAACGTGCACAAAACTCAGACGCGGCGCGTATGTATTCCGCCACGCCGTCTGTATCGGTCTGTCTGCCGCCCGACGGCTTACCGTGGAAGGAATATGCCCGACAGCCCAAAAGTTGCGCGGACCGCATTACCTGGTCAAGCCAGTAAAAGCCGTCGCCGCGTATTCTGCGCGAACGGCTGAATAGCGCGTTCTCGATATGGAACGTGTTAACGTGAACAGAGCTTACCTCTATCCCCCCTTCCAGCGTAGCCGAAAATTCGGGGCGGTACTCGTAAAATGTCTGATAAAACAATTCCGCGCAATCGGCGCCAAGCGATTTTATTACGGTTAAAGCGTCCTCGGTTTCCTTTCGAAGATACAGCGACGCAGTTGAAATGCCCGTCTTCATACAAGCATTTTAACATAAATTAAGCTATAAAGCAATACTTATTTTTTCTTAATTGCAATATAATAAGAATAGCCGTGCTCCTTTCTCAAAGCCCGTGTTGCGGCGCGTCAATTCGACTGTATGTACTTATTGAGTGAATACGTAATTTCCCTGTCGGCTATCGCGGCTACGGGAGCAAGCGGATAAGTCGACGGACTGACGCTTTGTCCCTCTTCGGGCTTTGACGGTGCAGCGTTCATACCCGCAAACGGACGGATAACCGAAAGCACCTCGGAAATTTCCTCTGCGCTTTTAAGCGCGTTCTGCATTTCCTCGCCGCCTATGCTTTCGAGAACGGGCTTGACCTCGTTGAGCATGTTTCTTGCGTTTCCGCCGCCGTACAGTAAAAGAGCCAGAATGATGAGCAGTTGCATAAAATTTTCTCCTCGCATATAAATGATTGAACTATATTATTATATGCAGGAGATTATATGAACGACTTTAAAAGTTATAACCCGCCAGAAGATAAAAAAGACA
>CATJZR010000172.1 GCA_949745625.1 uncultured Eubacteriales bacterium
CCCGCCGTACAACCGAAGGCAAACTGCAAAAAAATGAAAATGATAGACGAAACGTCGTTTACGCCCGCAACCTCGTCCGCGGAAAGAGTCTGCCCGCAGATAGCGGCGTCGCTTATCGTGTACACCTGTTGCAGCAAATATGATACAATTATCGGCAGCGAAAACCTAAGCAAAACCTTCCATTCTTTGCCCTGCCGCATATCTATCGGTGTAAAAAATTTGCTTATCCTTTCTTTAAAAGTCATAACTTTATCCGTTAAAACGGTCGGGCGTGACGAACGCCCGACCGAATTTTATTCCTCTCCCGCCAGCTGATTTTCGCGCTCGGCAACGGTCAGCGCCTCTATCATTTCCTCGATGTCGCCCATTATAAACGTATCTATGGAATATAGGGAAAGTCCTATTCTATGGTCGGTAACTCTACCCTGAGGGAAGTTATAGGTGCGTATGCGCTCGCTTCGGTCGCCGCGTCCGACAAGGCTTTTGCGATGCTCGTCGTACGCCGAACGGTTTTGCGAGCTGTAAAAATCGTACAGTCTCGAACGCAGAACCTTGAACGCCTTGTCCTTGTTTTTCAGCTGGCTGCGCTCGTCCTGACAGGTGACGACAAGACCTGTCGGAAAGTGTGTAATGCGTATAGCGGTTTCGGTTTTGTTTACCTTTTGCCCGCCCGCGCCCGACGAACGGTACACGTCCACACGAATATCCTCATCCTTAATTTCGACCTCGACGTCCTCAGCCTCGGGCAGAACCGCCACAGTCGCCGTAGAGGTATGGACGCGCCCCTGCGATTCGGTTTCGGGTACGCGCTGCACGCGGTGCACGCCGCTTTCGAATTTAAGCTGCTTGTACGCGTCCTTGCCCGCCACGTTGAAAACGACTTCTTTTATACCACCCAGCTCGGTTTCGTTTATATCCACAAGCTCGACCTTCAGACGGTGCCGCTCGCAGTAGTTTAAATACATTCTGTACAGCTCGTAGGCGAAAAGCGCCGCCTCGTCGCCGCCCGCACCGCCGCGTATTTCAACTATACAGTTTCTGTCGTCGTTTTTGTCCTTGGGCAACAGCGCGATTTTAAGCTCGCCTTTAAGTCTTTCGACCTCCTCAGAGCAGTCTGAAATTTCCGCAAGAAACAGCTCGCGCATGTCGGGGTCCGTCTCGCCGCGTATACCCTCGTCCGCCTTTTTAAGCCTGTCGAAAACGGCAAGATACTCCTCATACTTCTGCGCAACTTCGGAAATTTCGGACTGGTCCTTCGCGGTCTTCGTCCAAAGCGCGGTATCGGCTATTACTGCCGGGTCGCTCAGCTTTTCGGAAAGCTCGCAATAGCGGTTATAAATATCCTGAAGCTTAATTAAAAATTTTTCCATATATTTTCCATATAAAAAATTGTGCCTTGGCGACACAATTTTTTCCATACTTCAACACTCGAAGATGCAAGCAATACAAGGCGAGTTGCGCAAACCGCAAGGGAACTTACATAGACGTAAGCTGCCGAAGCGGTGCGTAAAGTCAACGCCGTATCGCGCCGCAAATACGAAGTTTAAAACGCGATTTTTATAAAACGGTCTACCCCGTTCAAATCCTTCATAACCATTGCATAGTCGCGCCGCTCGAAAAGCTTTAATATCTCTTCCGGCTGGCCCTCCCCACATTCAAGAAGCAGCACGCCGTCTTTGGCGAGGTAACTTCTGACCGACTGGGCTATGCGCCTGTAAAAGTCCAGCCCGTCGTCGCCGCCGTCGAGCGCAATCTTCGGCTCGAACCCGCGCACTTCCTTTTGAAGCCCCGCTATGTCTCCGCTCTTTATATAGGGCGGGTTACAGACTATCAGGTTATATCTGCCGCGAACGCTTGCAAACAAGTCGCTCTGAACGAAATTGACGTTTACGCCGTTAAGCTTTGCGTTTTCCTGCGCGAGCATAATCGCCGCCTCCGAAAGGTCCGCCGCAGTGACGGAAACGCGCTTGCCGACGCATCTTTTCGCTATCGAAACCGCGATACAGCCAGAGCCCGTGCAAAGGTCCAAAACCTTGTCACCCTCTTCGATAGACTTTATCGCGTAATCCGCAAGCAGCTCGGTTTCCGGTCTGGGAATGAGCGCACGCTCGTCAACCTTTATGCGGCAGCCGTTGAAATCGGTATCGCCGATGACGTACCAAAGAGGTCTGCCCGTAAGCCGCTCGCTTGCAATGGCGTGTATCTTTTTGCTTTCAGAAGCAAGAACCACGCGTTCGTTTTTAAGCTCGTCTCGCTTTATATCGAGAACGATTGAATATATCCACTCGGCATCGCTCGCGTCTATTTCCGCAGCTGCGAATTTCGCCTTAGTGTCCGCAAGCATCTTAGACAGTATGCCACCCGTCACGAATTCGGTTTCGGGCACGGCGGGGTCTGCGTCCATGGCAAGAACCCTGTTGAACGCCGCGATTGCGACCTCTATCATTTCCTCGTCGGGCTCGCGCGTGGTGAGAGTTTTCTGTATAAGCTTGCCGGGAGCCTTGAAAAAATTTACGAACTTGTTGTCGAACTTCGCAAGGAATTTCAGCACTTCGTACGATACGCCCGAGATTAGCGGCAGCAATATCAGCTCTATGCAGAACTTAATCAAAAACCTTAAATAACGGTTAGTCACGCCCGACGCAACGTAGGTAAAAAACGCCCAGTTGACCGCCGAAATAATGACGATATTTACAAAAAGCACTATAAACAGAAACGACGTGCCGCATCTGTCGTGTATGCGCGAACATTCCTTGACCTTTTCGGGCGTAAGCTCGACCCCGTGCTCGAAGGCGTTAATGGTCTTATGCTCCGCGCCGTGGTACATATACAGCCTGCGTATATCCTTTAAAAGCAGAATCAGCGCGAGATACGCTATAAAAATAAGCAACTTCAACACACCGAGCAGCACGTAGTACGCCCAGTGCGTTTCGTTAATAGGCGAAACTCTGCCAAGCAATCCCACGAGAAACTGCGGCAGAAAAATGAAAATACCTACCGCAAGCAAAACGCCTATTACCGCCGATACTGCTGAGATTATCGTCGCAAGATTGGCTTTGAATTTTTCCGCAAGCCATTTTTGCAGCCTGCCCACTTCCTCGTCACCGTCGGTGCTGACTTCCGCAGCGCGCATAAGCGTTTTGATGCCGAGCACAAGCGAATTGAACAGATTGACCGTTCCGCGCACGAAAGGAATTTTCATTGCGCGCGAAAGATGTTTACCACGTGATAAACGCTTCGACTCTATCTGTATTTCACCGTCGGGGTCGCGGACTGCGGTTGCCATAGATGATTTGCCCATCATCATGACGCCCTCGATAACTGCCTGACCGCCTATGTAGGTGCATTTTTTCTTAGCTTTCTTTGACATAATATAACACTTTTATTATTGACAGTATATGTGGCTCCAAATACTTGGAGCCACTTAAAATCAGATATTGTATCTTTTCTTGAACTTGTCTACGCGGCCGCCGGTGTCCACAAGCTTCTGCTTACCGGTAAAGAAAGGGTGGCACTTGTTGCAGATGTCCACTTTAAGAGTATCCGTTTTTTTGGTCGTACCCGTTTTGAAAGTAGAACCGCACGCGCATACAACCGTTACTTCATGATAATCGGGATGTATTTCGGGCTTCATTTGACTTACCTCGCTATGTTATTCTAATGTATTATATACAAATAAAGCTTTTAAGTCAATTAATTTAACGGCTGATAAAAAAAATTATTAATACCCTAAAACACACCGAGCGCCCAAGCAATTCCTCGGCAACTTAATCCGTTACTTCGTTTTTGTTAAAATACGGTCGCGAGAAAAATTCGTTCAACGAAATATCTAACCCCGCGCATATAGCGTATATAAATTTTATCTGAACCGACTCGTTATTGCCTTTAACGATGTCGGTCAGGGTCGAGTTTGCTATTCCCGTTTTAAGGCTAAGCTTATGTACCGTTACATTATTTTCCTTACACAATTCCCGTACGCGTACTGCAATACAATCTTTTAATTTCACTTTTCCGTGTCTCCTTAAACTGTTTGCAGCTGTCCGTAAACTCAGTATGGATATTTTCTTGAATAAATGTTTACGGTTATCCGCAAACTTTTTAATAATAATTAAAATAACGCAAAATACTTTAAAACGCGCACCGTTTTGCCCGTTGGCGGCATATAAAAATTACAGCCGTTTTTTAGTTGCCAAAAGGCAAAAATTAGAATATAATTAGGGTATGGACAACTGGATTTTAAAAGGGGTACGCAACCTCGTAAACGAAGCGGGCGAGCCCGTAGAAATTACGCCGACGCAGGTCAAGGTAAAGGTTACGCACCTACTCGTTTCCAACTTCGACGCGCTTGTGTTCAACGGCGATATAGGCGCGCAGTTCCCTAAGACGATAGGCAGATTTGCAACCGGTCTCGTGACCGAGGCGGGCGCGGACTGCTACGGCGTTAAAAAGGGCGACAGGGTTTATCTTAAATCCGCAATTCCGTGCGGCGAGTGTTTAAGCTGTAAAAGCGACAGGGCCGAGGATTGCGTGGATATTAAAATCGCGGGCAGAGATTTCGACGGATTTCTGCGCGATTTCGTCGTATGCGAATACAACGACGTTGCTCCGCTGCCCGATTCGGTAGACAATTTGCAGGCGCTTTGCATAGAACTTATAGGTATTGCGGAAAATATTTACGACAAGCTTAATCTGTCCGCAGGTCAGCGCGTTGCCGTAGTAGGCGGGGACACGCTGGGTAACATAATAGCGCAGGTCTTGCAATATCACAAGATTATTCCCATAGTTATAGACAACAACCAAAGCAACCTCGAACGGGCGCGCAAGTGCGGCGTTTACTACGCCTTCCCAGCCGACGACGAGGCAATGCAGAACGTCGCCGAAGCCACCAACGGAAATATGTGCGATGCAGCCATTTATTCGACAGATTCATACCTGCCCGTTTCTTTAACGGCAAGGATTGTCGGAAATCAGAAGTCGGTAGTGCTTAGCGGATTTTCTTCGATACGAAATTCCATTGCGGTGCGCGACGTGCTTGAAAAGGATTTGCACGTTTTCGGCGTTACTACCGCCGCTGGATATACCGATTCTGTTATAAACATGCTGCTGCACGGCGCGGTCAATTTCGACCATTTCGACAAAGAAATCCTCGACAAATTCGACCCCGTGAAAATATTTACGGATATGAGTGAAAATATCTTAACCCCCAACAAGGGAAAGCTGACCGTACTTAAAATGATATTTTAACGACAGCGCATAAGGTTGACGGACTATTGCGACGCGGCAAGCGAGCAAGAGCAGAAAACCGCGTAAGCTGCAAGGGAGCTTACAACGACGTAAGTGACTACGGCGGCGCGTAAGGTTGACGGACTATTGCGACGCTTTAAGCGGCAAATACATAATGCGCAATCTGTTTTCACTTAATTTTATATACATCCTACTGATTGCGGCTGAATTAGCCGCAATTATTTTATTATGTGTATGGCTGCCCTCGTATGCGCCGCTGGCGGCGGTCATTGCGGGCGCATGGGTGCTCAGCCTTATTGCTGCGGCAACCGTCTTTTGCAGAGGCGGCTCGCCCGAAATCAACTGCTCGGTCATTTTAATGATAATAGCTTTGCCTATCGTCGGCGCGGCGGTATATCTCTGCTCGCTGCTGCAACGCAAGCGGCGCGGTCTGCTTACGGTGGACTGTCAGCCTCAGACTGCGGAGGAACGGGCGGCAAAGGCGGTGTGCGGAACGGGCGGCGCGGGCTACGACAAAGCTGTTTACCTGAAAAGCGGCGACGAGTTTTTCAACCTGCTGTTCAAAGAAATTGCAAGTGCGAAAAAGCTTGTCTGTCTGGAATACTTCATAGTTCACGGCGGGAAAATTTTTAACTCGTTTATGAGTGCAATTCGCACCGCGAAAAGAAACGGTGCGGAGGTGCTGTTCATTATCGACGGTATAGGCTCGGCGTTCAAGCTGCGCCGCCGCGAGCTGAAAATTTTGCGGGCAGCGGGCGTGTCCGTCAAGGTTTTCCACCGCCTTAAACCGCTTTTCTATACGGGACTGAACAACCGCGACCATAGAAAAATTGCTACCGTAGACGGCAGGGTCGCGTTTACGGGCGGATTCAATATAGGCGACGAATACGCCAACATAGAAAGCCCCTTCGGCTACTGGAAGGACAACGGCGTTGCCGTCTACGGCGAGGCGGCTAAGGTTTTCGAAGGTGTGTTTCTGTCCGTCTGGAACAGAGATTACGATATGCGCATAAGCGGCGAAGGCAAGCACCGCTGCACGGTATACTACGACAGCCCACCCCGCTTGTCGGGCGCGTTGGAAAATTTTTATACCGCGGCAATAAGTTCGGCAAAGGAACGCGTGCACGTATTCACTCCCTACTTCTGCGCGGGTGAAAAGATAAACGACGCGCTTAAACTTGCGGCTATGCGCGGAGTGGACGTGCGCGTAATTATTCCGCATATTCCCGATAAAAAATATGCCTTCGAGCTGTCGCGCACCTGCGCGGCAATGCTGATAAACTACGGCGTAAAGATATACGAATACACACCCGGCTTCATGCACGCCAAAAGTGTGGTTTGCGACGACAGAGTTTTTATAGGCACTTACAACCTCGACTTCCGCTCGCTGCGGCTGAACTACGAGTGCGGCGCAATATTCGGCGGGGAAATATGCAGACTTGCCGAGCGCGATTTTTGGGACTGCATGCGGCTTTCAGCACCCTTTTTGCCCGAAAAGGTTTCGCCGCCACGTGCCGTGTACAGATTTTTTCTAAGACTGCTTGCGCCTTTGTTCTGATTGACAAACAGACTGCGACGGACTATAATAAGCTTATGAAAATATTTATTGCATCCGATTTGCACGGCTCGGCTGAATACTGCCGTCAGATGATTGAAGCATTCACCAAAGAAAATGCGGACAAGCTTTTGCTGCTTGGCGATATACTTTACCACGGTCCACGCAACCCGCTGCCCGATGGATATTCCCCGCAGGAGGTTTTGCGCCTGCTTGAAACGGTGAAGGACAGCGTTATTTGCGTCAGCGGCAACTGCGACGCGGAAATTGACAGGGCGCTGCTGCCATTCCCCGTACTGCCCGATTTCGGCGCCGTTTTCACCGACGGACTGAACATTTATTTTGCGCACGGACATAAGGATGCGCCTCCTCTTTCCGAAGGCGACATATATATTACGGGGCATACGCATGTGCCGCTGAACGCCGTTGAAAACGGGCACTTTCATATAAACCCCGGCTCGCTTTCTCTGCCCAAGGAAGACAGCGGACACGGCTACATAATTTACGCCGACCGCAAATTCGTTTTCAAGCATCTTAACGGCGAAGTCTACGATGAACTAGATACCGATAACAAACAAAAGCCTTCCGTAGAGCAAACCGCCCTCGCCGACCCCACGCCCGCTGTTAGGCGGCCGCAGGTTGTGCGCAGAAAGCTGGTTATAAGAAGAAAATAAAAAATCCCGTCGGCATAAGCCGACGGAATTTTTCTTTTCCGTAATTACTCGCAGAGCAACTTGTTGAAAAGTAAAGTCCAAATCATATCAATCCAGCCGATGAATAATCCGCCAATCGTAACGATAAGGCTTACAACAAGTCTAAGCGCGCCGCCCTTTTTAAGGAACGCAGACCATCTTACAAGTATTTCCGTGAACCAGTTGATTACCGGAAGGAACAGTAAGAGAATCTGAACAAGTTTGTTCTGTTTGTGAAACCAAGCGTCCATTTTGAAACTCTCCTTTTGTTTTAATAATTATATTATATCACAATTATCGTATATGTCAACGATTTGGCACAAAAAACGGCGCGTTTGCCGTATTTTGCCACCGTCAGGCGAGAATAAGACGCCCCTTAAGCGCAAGATAAATAATGTCTATAAGGCAGAGGAACCAGCCCCAGCCGAGCACTAAAAACAGTATAAACACCACTACGTGCACTGCGCTCATCGTTCTGAGCATAATTGAAAGCCTTATAAGCAGCTCGACCGCCCAACCGACGAAGGGAATAATTAGCAGTATTATCTGTAAAACTCTGTCCTGACTATAAAACCACTTGTCGAAATTCATAAAAACCCTCCCGTTTCCGTTTTATATTATATTAGCACCGTTTTTATATTATGTCAATTACGTGCAAAAAAATATTCCCGCCGAGCGGCGGGAATATTTTTTACATGGGCAGCTCGGTAGGCGTAAGTTCGCCCGTGTCGGGGTCGACAGTAAACGCCCCTACACCTATAACCCAAAGCAAATTGTCCTCCAACATACAACCGAGCGCATAGCTCTTACCCTCGAAGGTATAGTAAGCCAGCGTAAACTGTTTAGAACGGTAAATTTCTATAACAGCTTCTTTGCCTTCCACGGTAACGGTATAGCTGCCGTCTTCGGTATAACCTGCCTTTTCCGCGTCGGTATAAGTAAGGTCTGAAAACAACGAACTTTTTTCGTCATACTTAAAGATAAGTATGGAAAGCTCTTCCTCGCTCGACATTTCAAGCATTTCGCCGTCAAGCTCATAGAAGAATTTTACGGGCTGTTCTCTGCCGCTGACGTAAACGTCGGCAGTTCTGTTATCGTAAATCTTAATCTGCGTTACGGGCGTTCCCGCAAGCGCGTATTGCGAGCTATTATCGCTGCCCGACAGCGTTGCGACAAGCTCTACCGCTTTAAGCGTAAAGGTAATAGAACAGTCAACGCCCTCGTAAGTGAACTTTACCGTTTTTTCGCCCGCGGTTGTCAAATCCACTCCGTCAAGGGTTACGCCGAGTTCGTATAATCCTCTATGCTCTTCTTGTCCGTCAGAGTAATAAACTATGCACCAGATATTGTTTAAAATTTGTTCGGCATCGGTACCCAACTCAAACAAGCGGTCATTTTCGGATACGACCTTTAATACGGTGGGCTCAGCGCTGTCGCTATAAACAAGCACGTCGAAACTGAATTCATAGCTTTCGTATTTGCACGCGACGGTATAAATACCAACCGACGGTTGAACGACGGACAAGTCAAGCTCGACGCCCTTTTCCATAAGCTCGGTTAATGGTACCCCGCTTGTGCTGCCACCCTCGTAACAGAAATCAAGCCAAACGTTATGATAAACCGATTCTTCCAAGTTATCAAAATCATTTATATGTATGCGGCAAAGGTTGCCCTTTATACTTTCAAGCTTCCTTTGGGCTACCGTAACTTTAAACTCGAAATCGAAGCCCCTGTGCGTGCCGCTTACTTTATATTCGCCGACAGTATCGGGCTTGACACCGCTTACGTCAACCCTGCCGCCGCTTCGCAAAACGTCGGCAAGCGATACCGTATAGCCGCCCTTTTTGTCGACTTCAAATATACACAAGCGGTCCATAAATGCGTCGGCTTCGTCGGTATATATCGTCTGGTCGTGCGTTTCCACTTCCGTTATGGGCCTTACCTCTATTCTGTCCGCATATACGCCGTAGCTAATAAGCAGAGATTTTTCGGCTTCGTCGTTAACTAAATAAAGTCTGTCCCTGTCTATCGTTATTACGGGGGTTGCGCTTGTGTCTATCGTGCTGCCGTCGGTCAGCGTGAATACGAAGTACGAGCAAATGCCCCATTTATCCGTCGTCTGCTCTACCGAAGCGATACCTACGCCCTGCTCGCCGGCTACACCGTTCGAACCGTTTTCGCCCTTATCGCCCTTATCACCTTTGTCACCTTTATCGCCTTTATCGCCTTTATCGCCTTGCTCGCCCTTATCACCTTGCTCGCCTTTATCGCCTTTGTCGCCTTTGTCACCTTTATCACCGGTGATTGAGTCAAGCCAGTCGTTATAGGATAAAACGGTTTCACCGTTTGCCCTTGCATTGTCCGCATACAAATTGTATACCGCCACTATCTGCGGGTTACCGTTGTCGGCAGGCTTGTCGTCATCATTCCCGCACGCTGCAAACCCGAAAGCACCCGCTGTTACGCACGCCGAAGCAAGCAAAGCGGCAATAAGTTTCTTTTTGCTCATAATTCTCTCCTTTATGTTTTTTATAACAACCATTTTCCGATTATTAATTTTGACATTTAATGAATGTCATTTGCTTTAATTTATCATAATATAATGAGGTTGTCAAGTACTGAATGTCAAAAATGAGTTAAAAAATAGAGTTATGTTTAAAAACAAAGCAACAAACGGCAAAAATAATATATGCGGACAAAGGGTTTACGAGCTCAGAAAGAGTAGCACGCCTAAAATGTCGCAAAGAATACTTGCCGAAAAGCTGCAGCTTTTCGGCATAGACGTAGATAAAAATGCAGTTCAACGCATAGAAAGCGGACAAAGGTTTGTAACCGATATAGAGCTGGTTGCGCTAAGCAAAATTTTCAACGTATGTTACAGCGAGCTTTTGGACGAATAAAATAAAACCAGTGTTGACAGTCAGTCAACACTGGTTTTCTCGATTATTCTTATACAAGCTCTATTATAGCTTCTTCGGCACCGTCGCCGCGACGTGAGCCCAAAAGATAGATGCGGGTATAACCGCCGCCCTGTCCGAGCTCCTCGGTACGCTGAGCGTACTTGGGCGCAATTTCGTTGAAGAGCTTTTCCATTAACGGGTGACGAATGTCAGCCGTTCTCTTTTTGAAATCGGACTTCTTTTCATTGAAAGCCTTAACCTCTTGAAGGTCGCGAAGCTTTGCCATAAGCGCACGGCGTACAGCAAGCTTTTTAGGGCTATCCTTAATGGATTTGCTCTTTACTTCCTTGCCTTTCTTGTCCGTCGTTACGGTTTCGGTTTCCTCGTTTAAGTCGTAAACCTTAATTGCTTTGGTTATTATCTTTTCAACGTAAGGCTGAAGCTCTTTCGCTCTTGCTTGGGTTGTGGTTATTTTGCCGAACCATAACAGCTCGGAAGCCTGATTGCGAAGAATTGCCTGTCTTTGCTCTGCCGTTTTTCCTAATTTGCCGGGCATTTTTTATTCCTCCTTGTTAGCAAGTGATAATCCGTAG
>CATJZR010000173.1 GCA_949745625.1 uncultured Eubacteriales bacterium
GACAATTTCAATCTCGAAATTAAAAAAGGCGAGTTCGTAACCTTCCTCGGACCGTCGGGTTGCGGTAAGACTACGACGCTGAGAATGATTGCGGGCTTCGATATTCCCACGTCGGGGCAGATACTTTTAAACGGCAAGGACATTTCGCTGCTGCCGCCCAACAAGCGTCCCGTAAACACGGTGTTTCAAAAATACGCGCTGTTTCCGCACCTCAACGTATACGAAAATATTGCGTTCGGTCTGCGCCTTAAAAGGATAGAGAATACATTCCGCAACAAGGACGGCGACGAGTACGTCAGAAAACAGAAGCTTTCCAAAGCCGAAATAGACAAAAAGGTGAAAAAGGCGCTGGAAATAGTCGACCTGGAGGGCTTTGAAAAGCGCGCCGTTTCCACTCTGTCGGGCGGACAGCAGCAGCGTATTGCCATTGCGCGCGCTATCGTAAACGAACCCGAGATTCTGCTTTTGGACGAGCCTTTGGGCGCGCTTGACCTTAAAATGCGCAAGGAAATGCAGATAGAGCTTAAAAAGATGCACCGCCTTTTGGGCATTACCTTCATATACGTCACACACGACCAGGAGGAGGCGCTGACAATGTCGGACAAGGTCGTCGTAATCAACGACGGCGAAATTCAGCAGATAGGCACTCCCGACGAAATTTACAACGAACCGGTAAACACCTTCGTTGCCGACTTTATCGGCGACAGCAACATTTTCAACGGTACGGTTGTGGGCAAGCTTAAAGTAAAATTCTGCGGCGCGACTTTCGACTGCCTCGACGACTACGAAAAAAATCAGCTTGTCGACGTAGTGGTCCGTCCTGAGGACATTAAGCTATGCGCGCCCGCAGACGGGCAGTTGAAGGGGAATGTCATATCGTCTGTATTCAAGGGCGTTCATTACGAAATAACCGTCCAAATCGGCAAATTCGAAATAGTGGTTCAGTCCACCTCGACTGCGCCCGTCGGCAACGTAATAGGGCTGAGGATAGAGCCCGACGGTATCCACCTTATGGAAAAAGTGTATACAGTCAACCGCTACGACGGAGTTATAACCAAGAACAACACCGTGAAATTCGGCGACGGCGAATTTTGCTGCGACGTTACATCGCTTTACGCAGGCTCGACGCTTGACGACGAGGGCTATCTTGTTACCTCATCGGGCGAGAAACTCGACCTTACCGGGGTTGAGGTTGAAGTCGAAGTCGACACCCACGATATTACCATGACCGACGACAAGGACGCGGGCGGCGCGTGCGGAAACATCATATCGATGATATACAAGGGCGACCATTACCGCTACATAGTCAGAACGGAAGAGAACGAGGAGGATTACGTTTTCTCGTGCCCCGACCTCTGGAACACCGGCGACCTGGTCGGAATTATAATTGCACCCGATAAAATTAAAATGAAGTTGAAGGTTAAAAATGACTAAACTGCGTTTTTCGAGAAAACAGCTCTGCATACCCTACGCGCTGTTTTTAATTCTCTTCGTTATAGCTCCCCTTTTCGTAATTGTCTATTACGCGTTCACGAACGGCGAGGGTAAATTTTCATTTGAGAATTTTGCTGATTTTTTTACGAGCACCAACACGCTTGGCACGCTTTTCTACTCGTTCGGGCTGGCTATTGTTACTACGCTGGTATGCCTTGTTATAGCTTACCCCACGGCATATATCCTTGCGAGAAGCAATATAAGAAAAAAATACGTGCTTTTGATGCTGTTCGTTTTGCCCATGTGGATAAACTTTACGCTGAGGATAACCGCGCTTAAAGAGATACTTTCGCTTATCGAGGGCAACATTTCAAAGTATCCGTTTTTTAACTCGGTAGTGGGTATGACCTACGATTTTCTGCCGTTTATGCTACTGCCGCTGTACACCTCGTTGCAGAAGATGGACAAAAGCCTTTTGGAGGCGGCGTCCGATTTGGGAGCGAACCGGGCCGCGGTATTTATGCGGGTAACGCTGCCGCTTTCGGTACCGGGGATAATTTCGGGCATGACTATGGTGCTGCTGCCGTCAATGACAAACTACGTCGTTCTGGATATGCTGTATAACAGCGACTACATAATGGGCAGCCTTATAGGCAGCTACTTTTCTGCGTACGACTGGCACAACGGTTCTATGATTTCGTTAGTGTTGCTTGTAATAATTTTCTTTGTAACGCTGGTTACAAACCGCTTTTCGGACAAGGACGCAAGCGCAAGGGGAGGTGTGCTGTGAAAAAGGCTTTACGCTACGGCTGGCTGGTATTAGTGTTGCTTTTTATTTACGTTCCCATACTCGTGCTTGCGGTATACAGTTTTACCAATGCAACCACCGTAGGCGGAAGCACGGGCGGATTTTCTTTTAAAAATTACGTTAACCTGTTTGCCGACGACGAGATGCGCGGAATGATTTTCGGCACCGTCGCGCTTGCGCTGATTTGCGCCGCGATTTCCACCGCGCTTGCAACCTTCGGCGCGATAGGTGCGTTCTACTCCAAGCGGGTAACGAAGTCGCTTATCAACAATTTCAATCAGATACCCGTCGTTAACGCCGACATAGTCACGGGCTTTTCAATCTGCATATTGCTTATAGTCATTATGCGCGTGGATAAAAATTCGTTTATTCCGCTCGGGCTCGGGCACGTCGTGCTTACCGCGCCGTTTGTCTATCTGTCTATTCTTCCCAAGCTTAAACAGATGGACAACAGCCTTTACGAGGCTGCGCTCGACCTCGGGGCGACGC
>CATJZR010000174.1 GCA_949745625.1 uncultured Eubacteriales bacterium
CCGCAATATATTTACTTTTAAACAAACCTCATTTCAATTATATCTACATCATTTTTGCTTAAATCGTCCACCTTGGGCTTTTATAATTGTGGATTTTATACTAAAAATTTCTTTTCTAATCTTTATAAAACTGTATAAGTGGCACACAATTTGGCACACGGTTTTCAGTAAAGCACAATATATTGCAATAAAAAAGCACAAAAGCCACTATATATTGTGGTTTTTGCGCTTTAATTCCCAGTGTTGGTAAGGATGAGGTCGGCGGTTCAAGTCCGCTCAGCAGCTCCAAAGCCTTTCCGTTACGGAAAGGCTTTTAAAGTTACGGCTGGCGGTTTTTAACCGCCAGCCGTATTAACGTAAAACATTTTACAAGACGGTCATTGCGACCCCCCTTCCATAAGACTGTTATAATATTTTTCGAGATTACCGGCAATAGTTTCCAGCTCATTATAGAAAGCAATCCTCTGCTCGTCGGTAAAGTCGTAGCTTGCCGCCTTGACCGCACTTGCCGCCTTGAGGCTTATCACCCCCGCAAAATCCGCGCCGGCGTCCGTAAGCTTAATTACCGCTCCGTATTTTTTAGGGTCGTAACTGACATAGCCGCACTCGCACAAAGTTTTGATTGCGCGCGAAATTGCCGCCTTATCCTCTAAGGTAAGCTTTGTAAGCTCCGCAGCGGTCAGCCCCTCACTTCGGCTGTTGAGGTAATAAATACACATTACGTGTATAGTCTTTAAGCCGTATTCCCGCATTTCAAGCGATTTGATTTTGTGGACAAGCTTGTTAAGCTTTAAAACGGAAATTGTAAACTGTTCAAATATATTTTTCATGGTAATACAGTTGATTTGTCAACAATATTATATTATAAAATTAATGAAGTTGTCAAGTATTATTTTTACTATTGCAAATTAAGGCAGACCGTGATATAATTAGTTTGGGGGTGAAATTTATGATATGGTGGATTACCTTTATCTGTGCTTTGATTATTCCGTCTGTAATGTTATGCTGCGGATTGTTTATGTGGAAACGCCCGCCAAGAAAAATAAACGCATTTATCGGTTACCGAACGACCAAATCTATGAAAAACGAGGAAACGTGGAAATATGCGCATAATTTTTGTGGAAAGCTTTGGTCTGCAATAGGCGCGGCGACGCTGATGATTTCCGCGGCGGCGATAGGACCTTTTTACAACGCTTCGGAAAAGACCGTCGCCATAGTTGCATTAGTAACAGGCATAACGCAATTTGCGGTTTTGTTAACTTCCTTAATTCCGACCGAAATTGCGCTGAAACTCACGTTCGATAACGACGGCATAAAAAAACAGTAAAAAACCTGCGGCAGAATTGCCGCAGGTTTTTAAATTTTAAGTATATCCGAAAATGTGCCGAGCGGGTAATTCGTTTTACCGTATTCGCGCGCTTCGCCTATGCCAGCCACTGCAAAGCCGCCTGCTACGCCCGCCTCTACGCCCGCCGTCGCGTCTTCGACGACGAGACAGTCTTGCGGCGAAAGTTTCAAATATTCGGCTGCAAGCAAAAATACGTCGGGGTACGGCTTACTGCGCGTTACGCAGTTGCCGTCCGCCACCGCGTCGAAAAACGAACCGAGCCCAAGCTTTTCGAGTATTAGCGGCGTGTTCTTACTCGACGAGCCAACGGCAAGCTTTAATCCGCGTTCTCTGAGCGCGAGCAAAGTAGAATACACCTCCTCGCTTAAATCGTTTTCCGACATATTGCCGAGCATGCTTTTATATATCTCGTTTTTACGCTCTGCCAAAGCAAGCTTTTCAACATCGGAATACTGCTTTGCGCACCTTTTAAGCACGACCTCTAAGCTTTCCATACGCGAAACGCCGCGTTGCATCTTATTGTCCTCGCGCGAAAAACCGTCCGCGCCTATCGCGTCGGCTAACGCCTTCCACGCAAGATAGTGATATTCGTCGGTAGAACAGAGAACTCCGTCCAAATCGAAGATTATTCCTTTAAATTTCATTGCCTTCTCCTTTGCAGCCGAAGCCGCGTACGGCAGTCAGCCACGCGCCGCCGCTCGCCGCAGGGTGCGTGCCGCCGATATAGACCTCGCCCGCCCACTGCTTTCCGCCGCCACGCAAATCGATTTCGGCGCTGTCGAGAAACGCCTTGTACGCTTCGTCGGGCCTGCCTATTCTGCAAGCAGTAAGCGCGTACGCACAGTGGGACAGCGACGAACCGTGTTCGGTATACGGCAGGTAAAAAGCGTAATTCGCCTTTTGTACGTCAAGCGTAAACAGGTCTGGAAATAAATTGAAAAGCATGATAACGTCCGCCTGCTTTATTACGCGCGTAGCGGTTGCCACCCCGCCCGAGCCGCCCCAATACTCGTTGGGATGCGCGAGCCGCGAACGCACCTCAGCCACGCTTACGTCTTCGAGCGCGAAATAGCCGTCGAACTGCTCGATACCGCCTCTGCCGTCGGGCTGCGGCAAATACAGCTTTGCCGCCCATTCTTCGAGACCGGACAAAAGCTCGCCCGAAACAGGCGCAGAAAGCTCTTTGGCAAGGCGTACGCCGCACACCGTTATTTCGTGAAAAATATAGTTTGTGTACGCGTTGTTGTTCACCCGCTCGTGATATTCGTCGGGTCCGATTACGTCAAGCAGCTCGTACCTGTTCTTTACGTGATTGTA
>CATJZR010000175.1 GCA_949745625.1 uncultured Eubacteriales bacterium
CATTTCTTCGTCATACTCCGGCGCTACGTATCCCTCGTAATACTTGTCTATTTCCGTAAGCATGTAGAACCGCGACCCTTCTTCCACGCTCTCTTCCTCTGCCGAGATACCGTTAGATGCCGTTATACTTTTTCCTGCCGCAACGGGCTTTGCAAACTGCCCCTCGCCGGCAAAGTTTACGTCCTCGCGGCTTATAAGCTTTTTCTTTTCTTCCTTGAAGTCGACGTCGAGATACTCCAGCGTGACCATATCGTTTTTATGATTGCCCGTACATTGCGCAACGAGAATTATCGTCAGAATTACGGGAAGCAGCAGTGCAAGTCCGAGAAACACGAATTTCATACCCGTTTCGAGACGGGGAATAAACCCACTGCCGCCATAGCTTTCGAACTGTTTTAAAAGCGCAAAAATAAGCAGCGTGAAAAGACCGCCCACGAGTATTACCGTAAACGCGATTTTAAGTATTAAAATAAACCTATCACGCCTTTTCAATTTCTGCACTCACTTTAATCTTTTTTGGTTTTTTCGCGCTTTTTCCAAAGCACTTGCTTGCGTATTTCCTTTTTGGTCAGCTTCCATTGCTCTTTGAAAAATCTTTCAAACGCAGCGTAAGCTTCCTGCAATTCTACAAAACGCTCGCGCGAGGCGTATTCGGTGCTGGGCTGTAATTTGCCTTGCTGAACGCGCATGCCGTCCAGCTCTCCGCGGACAAGCGCAAGCTCTTTAAGCGCCTTGTCGGCGGTATCCTTTGCGGATTTGGCCTTGGTCCCGTAATCGTTACGTAGCCTGTCGTCTATCTCTTTTTCACGGCGCGCAATTTCACTGTCCAGTCCGTCGCTCTTTTCCTTTACCGCGCGGGCTTCCTCGTCGAGCCGTTGACGCTCCGCATTCAGCTCCTCTGACTTAGCCTCGTACTCGGAAATGGTTGCCTGCATCTGCTTGGAAAATTCAAGCTCTCTTGCCTCGATGCGTCCGTCGCATTCGGTCTTGACCGTCTCTAATTCCTGCTCGTGCGCATTTTTCAGCGCAGTAGTATCTTCTATGTATTTCTGATTGAGCGAAGCGATTTCCCTGTCCTTTTCGTCTATCTGACCGCTCAGCTCCGAAAAGCGGCGGTTGAGCTCCTTCTTCTCAAGAGTTATTACGTCTATGCGGTAATTGAGCGCGGCGATTTCCTGCCTGACAACGGCAAGCTGTTCACTGTCCCGTTCAAGCATTTTATTGCGCTCGTCCAAAAGCAACACGTATTCTTCAAGCGATTTGTTGGATTCAAGCGCGCGCTTTTTAAGCCGTTTCAAGCGGTCATCAAGCTTTTTATTCTCTGCTTCCTTGCGCCGCTTCTCTTCCTCTTTATACGCCGTTTCAAGCAAATCCTCTATATTGTTGCCAACCTTGTAAGCGGTAAAGGCAGTTAAAAGAAACGATTCGGCAAGCTCGTCGGCAAGCTGCTCGGAATAGGGTGCAAAATCCGCGTTTACCTCTTCGTAAGAAAAGCCTTCGCCCTTGTAGGACGCGATATAGTCGTACAACGCCAACGCCTTTTTGAAATTGTTGTTCATTTTGAGGACGTTGGTTTTTACTATGGGCGGCTTTATCATAGGCGTCTTTGCCACCTGTACCATAAGGTCGGTATCGAGCAGCATGTTGACTATGCTCTGACAGTTCTCGATACGTCTTACTATAGACGACGATTTTGCGTCGGCGACGGGATAAGGATTATCGAGGCGCTTTTCGTAAATCTTGGTTTCAAGCGTAAACACGCGTTTTTTCGTCTCTATTTTTTTGGAAACCGACAAATCGCTTATATACGTTCTGCGCAGCGTTTCTATCTTTTCGAGACGGTACTGAATAAAGTCTCTTAAATAGCACAAAAGCATATACAGGAAACGGTTTTCGTAAACTGCGTAATCGCTCAGTTTTTCGACCATATACAGCTTGTCGGGTACGACGTCATCGCCGTCCTCGGGTACGTGGGTTATCATTTCGCTATGCTTTGCAAGATGCTCTACCGAGTCCTTTGAAATGCGCTTTACCTTTTCAATGGGCACGACCTCGCCGTTTACGCGAATGAACTGCCTCTCTTCACGAACTGCCTTTTCAACGAATTCCAGTCCCTCTTCGGTTCTCTTTATCCACTCCTCGTCGATAACGCACAAATATTTAGTTGTGTTGAGTTTATCGCCTTCGGGATTCGCCTGAACTATCGCCTTCCTGTCCTTTTCGCAAAGGGTGTTGTCGATTGTTTCCTTGCGGTATTCCTTTAACGCGCGATAATATATATCGAGGATGTTCATTAACTACCTTATTACACGTTTTGTTCTATTAATCTTATTTGTTCCTTGCAGAGCGGAAGCTTGTTCTCGCCAAACAGCTCATCTAAGTACGCGCACGTTCCGTCCGACATCTGCTTTACGTAGACAGGGTTCTTAGATTCAAGCTTCCTGAATACCTTCCTGGAAAGTATGTCGTCCAACGCCTCTAACTCTGTACCTCCGCACGCAACCATAACAGGAACATAACTTCTTATCTGCTTC
>CATJZR010000176.1 GCA_949745625.1 uncultured Eubacteriales bacterium
CTCTGAGCACCACCAAACCGATAATCGATTCAACTCAGCACTTCGACGTTTACGGACCTACCAACCTCGTCGACGGCAACGAATCGACATACTGGGAAACCGCACCCGCCGACTGCAACGGCGCGACGTTCACCGTCGATACGGGCGCGACGCACAGTATAAAATATATCGTAATGCACCTGCCGCCCGTTTTAACGTGGGAAGCAAGGGTACAGCAGATTGAAATTGCAGTCAGCAACGACGGCAAAAACTGGACTACCGCAGTTGAAAGTACTGCGTACACGTTCGACCCTATGACGGGCAACGTAAACTCGATAGAACTGGCGACGCCCGTCGAGGCGAGGTACGTAAAACTCGTCTGGGCGGCAAACAGCTCTTCTCGCTACGGCGCGCAGCTTTCCGAGCTGTACGTTTACGGCGATTAAATGAAATTCTATAAAAGGGGAAGGCATATATGAAAAAAGGCAAAAAAATTCTTTTAACTGCTCTTTCCGCAACGCTTACCGCGTCCCTGACTTCGGGGCTTGCAATCAGCGCGTTTGCGGACACGGCGACCAAAGACCACGAATTCGACGGTAAAAACGACGTCGTTTACGAGGATTTTGACAGGGCGGATATAACCGATACGGTAAAGACGGAAGGCAGCGGAGTAAACACCGGCGAAAAGCCGTATATGCACGTTAAATACACCGCAGGAACCAGCAACACCCCCGGCGACGCTATTTATAAGCACGGCTCGGGCTCGCTTGCGGAGGTAAGAAACGGAGGAACAATAAAGCTTAAAATGCGCGCTCCCGAAAACGACGTCGATTTAACGGAAATCGCTTTCGGCGTCAGGGGCGTCGACGATGACAAAAAGGTGTTTTCAAAGACTCTTGACGAGCTTACGGACGCGGACGGCAACCCACTGCCCGATATAACCACGGAGTGGAGAGATTACGAAATAAGCTTTGCGACCAGCTACGAGGATACCGATATTTATCCGTCGACGGATACGCCCGTTGTCGGACCCGACAGCGCTCCGCTGCTTGCAATTCACCTCTATGCGGCGACAGAGACGGACGAGGGTACTTTGGAAATAGCTTCCGTTCAGTATTCCACAACGGGCAGCGCGTACCTCAACGATTTCAGGGGTGGAATTACCCCTGCCGACACCGCGTCCGGTGCCGACGGCGGCTGCTGGTGGGCGGGTTCGTCAGAGGGCTATATAGTAAAGCGTACCGTCAATATGACGGGTGGCAGCTTCACCGTTTCCAAGGAAACCGCGGTGGGCAACTATAAATATGCAATAGTCGAGGCGGACGGCGACGTTGCAAATCTTAAAATAGCAACCACTACGGACGGTACCGTCTACGGTACGGCCGAGGCGTTCGACGGATATTCCGTAACGCTTAACGGCAACGAAAAGGGCTTTAAATTTATTTACGAAGGCAGCGCCGAGGGCGGCGTTACGGTAAGGCGTATTTATCTTCAACCTCGAAGTAAAGGTTCCCGCGTTCGCTATGCCCGTTATCGACGCTTCGACTGCCGAAATGCTTGAAAGCTTTTCGGTTGCGCAAAGCGGCATTAACGGCAATTACGACGAAATGCACGCCGCGCCCGAAGCTATTGCCGCGGGACTGGAATACCGTATGTCGTACAGCAACGGCGACAAGGTAGAGGTTAAAGACGGCAGCTTAGTGTTCGACGCGACCTCTCTCGGCGAATCGGATTATATAAACTTCAAATTCTATTCCAAGACGCTTGCATCGGGCAAATACGCCGTGCTTAAAGTTAAGACCGAGGGCGACGCAACTCTCGACGGACTGCGTATCAGCCTTATGGGCAGCGTGGACGGTCTGTTAACCAAAGCTCCCGTTTACGCTTCCTCGTGGAAGGCGGGCGTTGAATATCCTACCGCGCTTATTAGCGATTCCAACCCCTACAAGACGGAGGACGGCTGGCACTATATCGTAATAGATACCGAAGAGAGCGGAATGGGCTTAGACGAAGCGGGCTACGGCGGTATGGACATGTATTTCAGCGGCACTGGCAAGCTGCTCGTTGACAGCATATTCTTCTGCAACGGCATAGACGTAACTCTTCCCGACGTCGAAAAGAAAATAGAGCTTCCCGACAGCAAGCTTGACTTTGCGGGCAACGAAGGAGAATATGCGTATGCAGGTTATATGTATATCCCCAACGACGGCTTCGGCAAGACGGTGGAAATGGACGTTACTCCAGCAACTGATAACTTCGATGTTTCCAATCTCAGAATAGAGGTCCAGGGCGTAGGCACTTTCTGGGGCTCGGACAACGACGGCGGCACGCTTGTAACCGTTGACGGCAAAAAGCTTAACGAGCTTACCTACACGAAGGACGCGGCTACGCATGTAGTTATCGACCTTGAAAAAAGCGGAATAGTCGGCGCGTTTATGCACACGCACGTTCACGTCGGCGCTATCGGCGGCTTCAAAATCGACAACGTAGCAGTTAATACGGCAACCCCCGTCAACCTAATAAA
>CATJZR010000177.1 GCA_949745625.1 uncultured Eubacteriales bacterium
AAATAACCGACAAAAAGCTTTGTCGGTTATCGGGTTATTAATCTTCCTGAATATCGATTTTACCGTTCATATTTTCGGTCGCCGATTCGAGCTTAACCGAAGTATCGATTTTGCGGATAAGCTTTGCGTAAACGGGAAGCAACGCGAACACTATCGCCGATAAGGCGAGCAGTACTATATGTCCGATTACGTACGGCTGAGCCGCGCGGCAGGCAATATCCATAGGCGAACCGCTGAGCTGTAAGCCGTTTATGCACGCGTTCATCTGGATATAGTATACCAAATCGCACGCAAGCTGTCCTGCAATCATTACGCCTACGAGCACGATAAAAAATACGTTGGGTTTTTTGCGTTTGGGAAACGCGTTTAAAAAGCTGACGAGATAAAGCAGCGACAGCAGCGTGGTTATAAACACGCAAATTCCCGTTGCGGAGGTATGCGTATCGTTCGCCGCGTACTGCACAGCCTTGGACACCGAAAACAGTACGAGCATAAAGTACACGGTTGTTATAACCATTACCGCAAGCGGAATAGTCTGCGGCTTTACTTTAAGCGCAACTATTCTTTTGCGCCCCCATTCCTTCAAGGCGGCGGCGAATTTCGCGCCCTTGGACGGCGTGTTGTCGGGTTGAATATTCTTTACTTCTTCCATTGCGCCCTCCTTATCTTATCGCCTTGCCGTACTCTGTTACGGTCTGCTCGCCTTTTTCGTTCACCGTCGTTTTGGGCAGCTCGAAGAAGTGGGTCATTTTCTCGTCGAAGCCGATTTGAATTTCGTCCCCCTCTTTAAAGCTGCACCATTCCGCAAACTTGGCGACGACGATTTTTACGCCGCCTATCTTGCCGTGAATAAGGCTGTTCATACCCAGATTTTCGTTGTTGGTTACGGTAAGCTTTACGCTGCCGCTGCGCGTAATGTTTTCGGGACGGCAGCCCATTATTACAGGCTGACCCTCATACTCTGCAAGCGCGCTCTTCTGCTCGTCGTTCAAGGGATACTCGAACAAGTCACAAACGAACTTACCGTTATCGATTTTACCTTCGAACATATTCATGGGCGGAAGCCCGATAAACGTAGCGACAAAGGTGTTTGCGGGGTGCTCGTACAGCTCGATAGGCTTGCCTATCTGCTGAACGTGACCCATTGACATACATACTATTCTGTCGGCGAGAGTCAAAGCCTCGGTCTGGTCGTGCGTGACGTACATCATGGTTGCGTTAAGCTTTTTGTGTAGCAGCATTATCTCCCTTCTCATAGAGCCGCGAAGCTTTGCGTCGAGGTTGGAAAGAGGCTCGTCGAAGAGGAATAGCTTGGGGTTGCGCACTATCGCGCGCCCCATTGCAACGCGCTGACGCTGTCCGCCCGAAAGCTGCTTGGGCTTTTTGTTGAGCTGACTTTTAAGGTCGAGAATTTCCGCCGCGGCCATAACCTTGCGGTGAATAAGCTGCTTATCCTCTTTGCGCAGCGTAAGCGAAAACGCCATGTTTTCGTAAATAGTCATGTGACCGTACAGGGCGTAGTTTTGGAAAACCATTGCTATATCCCTGTCCTTAGGCGGGAGACGCGTACAGTCTTTGCCGTCTATTACAAGCTTGCCGCCCGTAATGTCTTCCAACCCCGCCACCATTCTTAGTGTGGTGGATTTTCCGCAGCCCGACGGCCCTACAAGGACTATGAATTCGCCGTCCTTTATATCGAGATTGAAGTCGTACACGGCTTGAACTCCGCCGTCGTAAACCTTGTCTAAATGTTCGATTTTAACGTCAGGCATTCGTCGCCTCCTTAGTAACCGCCGCCGCGCTTTCGTCAGCCGCGTCAAGCTCTTTCAAGGTCTCTTCTACGCTGACTTCGCCGCTTTCAAGCTTTTTGTTGAAAACGTCAAGGCTCTTGGAACGGATATATCCGATTATGCCCGATGCGATAATGAACGCGCCGGACGCCGCAAGGAACACAACCATGCTTATAAACGCGCCCGAGCCGAGCACTCTGCCGTTGTACGCAATGCCCGCAAGCACGGGATACAGCGTTTCGGTAACGCCGGCAAGAGGCAGCCAGAAAATACGCACAATCTGCATAGCGCCGAAAAACATTTGAAGCCAGAACAGCTTACGGTCGTAGTTTTTTACCTGCTCCGAGAACAGGAACGCAAACAGCAGAAAAATAAGGTTATAGATTACGTCGACTGCGATTGGCCACTTATAGTAGTAGTTGTTGTTTTTGACCTGCGAATACAGCACGATAAAATACGCGCAGCAGCATATCAAACCCAAAAGCGCAAGCGACGATGCAAGCTTGTTTTTGGTGTAACGCTGAATATCGTCACGGATTACGGGGTTTACGGTCGCTTTTCTTTTCATACTGCGG
>CATJZR010000178.1 GCA_949745625.1 uncultured Eubacteriales bacterium
TATATTATAGCATTTTCGCGCAGAAGCGCAACATTTTCGGAAGAAATTTCTTCAAGCGTAGCTAAGTCGTAAAACGCGCCGTCAAAGTATTTAAGGTACATAAGGCTGTTTACGTACACGCAAAGCTCGCCGTCGGCTACGTCTACGTAAGGGCTGGGCGTTTTTGTTACCATTTCCTGCGCTACGTAATTGCCGTCGTCGCAGATAATTATCGCATAGCCGTTGCCCGAAGATATTTCAAACTCGTAAACGTAGCCAAGCTGTTGCAGGTCTATATCGTATACGGGCTTACGCTCGGCTGCTATCTTTCCGCCGTCCACGTCCTCGCTTTCAACAAGTCCGCTGACCGTGGCTTGAAAACACTTGTCGCATTCCTCTAAGCTGACCTGCGCGAACGCTACGGTGCCGCCAATCGCGCTTATTGCAAGCGCAAGCATCAAAAAAAGTACTGCAAATTTTTTCTTCATTAGTTCACCTCTAAAAAGTTTCTTAACTATTTAAGTGAACAAAAATCTTTATTTTGTGACATTATCAAGATATTCTTTTAATTTAGGCATAGACCTTTTGTAAATCTGCCTAACGTTTTCGGGTGTTAAGCCCAACTTTGCCGCAACCTCGGCGGCTTTCATTTTCTCAATCACGTAATAATAAACGACCATTGCGTCCCGTTTACCTAAACATTTACTCAATACGCTTAACATATCCGCCTTGTCAAGCTCTTCGAACGTCTGCTCGTAAGGAATATCGGCAGTAAGCGGCAAAGGTTCCGGGTCGTCGTTCTTTGTGTATATGTTATTGTAAACTATTCTCGAAATATACGAATACGGAAAGAAAACAAATTTTGTTGGCTTATACGTCAGAAACGACTTGAACACGGTATGCGCAGCGTCAGCCAACTCGTCCGTGCCGAGCACGTAGCCGTACTTGACGATAAGGCAACGCTTAATATTCGCAAGCACGAAACGATGCAACTCTTGTTTTGCTTTCGGGTCGGTGCGTTCGTTTTGTAACAGGTTATAAAAGTGTTCGGCGGTCATTTCTTTTGTTCTTCTTATAAATGTTTTTATTAGGCAGCGGTGTACACCGCTGCCTTTATCCGCCCTAAGGGCGGATATTTTTTTATAAATTTTACCAAACTTGTCACGTTTTGGAAAAAATTTTACTCTTAGTTATATATAGGGGTCTAAATACGGTTGGGCATAACCTTTCTATTTTAGCATAAAATCAGGAGCAAAATAAGTCGAATTTTGATGTAATTAGGAGAATTTATTTATGTAATATATACATGATATGGCGCGTCTGAACGTAACTGAGAAGTTAATACAATCGGGAGCAAAAAACGAAAACACTGTGCTTAATCTTGCTTACAGAAAAGCATCAGAGTTCTTCGAAGATGCCGCTTACCTTGTCAACGAAAACTTCTGCGCCGTAATAAACGCACTGTACAAGCAAAACCATAAATCCCTTACTTTTGAAAACATAGCACGGCATAACGGACTTAGTTTAAGCAAACTTAACCGTTTCAGAAAAAGTTTTATCAAATTATTTATACGGTATACGGCTCGGTTATCCGAACAGCAAAACGCAGCATAAACGGATTAAACTTTTTGATTTTAAATAAATTCCGTCGAATTATGACGGAATTTGTCTAAGAATTAGTAGTAAGTTATAATGCGTAATGGCATCATTCAAACGAAAAGAAAAATTAATACAGGAAGCCGCAAGCGGCAAAGACCCATATCTTAAATGGGTGTATTATAGATTTTATACACATTACAAAGCCGAAAGCAAGAAACAGTACAAAAAGTCTTACGACGACTGCCTGTATATCGAACATTTATATAACAAAAACCACGATGGCGAATCGTTCGGATGTATCTGCAATAAATACCTTTTCACAAGCATTAGCACGCTTGAAGACAGAAGAAAAGAATACGTGAATATATTTTATTTCTATCTCGAAAACGAAAAAGAAATATTCGAAGCCGCATTTACAAGCAACTTATAAAAGCAGGAGCGCATCCTGCTTTTATTTAATTTTGGGGCTTATACGTCGTTACCAGTCCCGCAACCAGCTTTTTCATTTCGGTGGTTTCGCTTGCGGCTGCGGCTTTAAGCTTTTCAAGCGTTGTCCAAAGGGCGTCCTCGTCCAGCGCAATGGGGTTTGCAATGCTAATCATACCGTTGGCCGTTTCCTGCATTCCCTCTTCGTCCATAAGCCTTTCTTCGTACAGCTTTTCGCCGGGGCGCAACCCGACGCATTTTATCTCTATATCCACGTCGGGCTCTAACCCCGACAGCTTTATAAGATTATACGCAAGGTCGTAAATTTTTACCGGCTCGCCCATGTCGAGAACGA
>CATJZR010000179.1 GCA_949745625.1 uncultured Eubacteriales bacterium
TCGTACTACGCAAACAAGATTTACGAAAGCGACCCGTTCTCCCGTCTTGATACGACAGGTGTCGGCAAGCTTATGGATATGGCTGTACAGAAAGGTAAATCCGAAAGAAAGAGCCTGCATATCGGTATCTGCGGCGAACACGGCGGCGATCCTTCGTCAATCGAGTTCTGCCACGCAATCGGTCTGAATTACGTTTCCTGCTCGCCCTACCGCGTACCCATCGCGCGTCTTGCCGCAGCACAGGCGAATATTAAAAATCCCCGCAAATAATGTAGAAAGAATGGTTTGCTTTTTGCAAACCATTCTTATATTTAGGAGGAGTATATGGCATATAAGAAGAACGACAGAAAGACGGCTTTTTACGGAGTCATCAACAATAAAAATGTTTTGATATGTCACAGAATGGCTTATAAGGGAACTCCGTATATTGTGATACCGGATGGTGTTACAGCCGTTGATGTACGTGCATTCGAAGGTGAGGGAATAAAGTCGGTTTTTATTCCATCATCTGTAAAGAGGATTGAGGAAGAGGCGTTCAATCATTGTGAAAGTATACAGGCTATAACGCTTTCTGAAGGGATTGAAACATTAGGCAGTTGGGCATTTAATTCGTGTTATCGGCTTAAATCTATTCATATTCCGGCAAGCCTCGTTTCGTTCGAGGGGAAACCGCAACCGTTTAACAACTGCGCGGAGTTACAAAAAATTACAGTATCGGAAAGTAATCCCGTTTTTCACAGTAATAACAACTGCTTGATAGAAACCGATAAAAAGACGCTTGTTTCTGCTTGCTCGAAAAGTACAATTCCCTCCGACGGCAGCGTGGAGAAAATAGGGGCATTCGCTTTCACCGGAATACCTGATATTTTTAAAATAAATATCCCCGACGGCGTAATCGAAATAGGTGAAAGCGCATTCAACCGCTGCTATGATTTGGAGGAAGTTACACTTCCCGACAGCCTTGTAAAAATAGATGCAGGGGCATTCTTTGGCTGTAATTTACAAACTGTAAATTTGGGTAAAAATTTAAAGTCGATAGGTTCGCGTGCATTCAATTTCAACAAAAATCTCTCGGGCGATATCGTAATACCTGACAGCGTTACAAAGCTGTGTGACCACGCCTTTGAGGGGTGCGGTATAAGCGGCGTTACAGTAGGCAAGGGTATTAAGTCTGTCAAAGAGTCTGTTTTTAAAGACTGTAAAAATCTTAAAAGCGTGGTTTTGCCGGAAGGGTTAACAGAAATAGAAAAGAGCGCGTTTTCGTGCTGCAGTGCCCTTGAAAGTATAAATATACCGTCAACTATAAAGAGTATAGGGGCGTACGCGTTTGCCCATTGCGGAAATCTTAAAGAGCTGATTTTGCCTGAGGGGATAGTTAAAATCGACAAATCGGCATTTGAATTTTGCGTTAATCTTAAAAAAATAAATGTACCGTCCACAGTAAAATATATAGGTGACAAAGCGTTTTATTCGTGCCGTAAATTGATGCCGCCGTCTTTGCCGGACGTTGCGGATTACATAGGCAAAAACTGTTTTGAAGATTGTGCGGCAGAAGCGGCAATTCCGCAAAGCGCATGCGACGTCGAATTTCAGATAAGTGAAACCGAGCTTATAAAATATAAAGGAACTGGTACAACGGCCGTTATACCCGAGGGGGTTGAAAAAATAAAAAAGGGCGCGTTTTCGCACAATAAAACGCTTGTAAGTGTTGTGATTTCGGCTACGGTGTCAAACATTTCGTTTCATGCCTTCGACAAGTGCAAAAATTTAAAGAGCGTAACGGTTAAAGAAGATAATAAAACATTTTATGCGGAAAGCAACTGCATTATCAACAAGGCAAAAAAATCAGTAGTTTTCGGCTGTAATAGCGGTGAACTGCCCGAAGGTATTCGGGATATAGGTCAGTATGCGTTTGCTTACCGTGATGAACTGGTTAAGCTTGTTATTCCCGAAAGTCTTAAAAAAATCGGTGCATATTCTTTTGCGGGCTGTAAAAATCTGAAAACGGTAATTTTTCCGGAAGGGCTTGAAAGCATAGGCATGCACGCCTTTGCCGATTGCGTCAATCTGGAAGAAATAATTTTGCCCGACAGCTTAAAAATTTTGGAAGAGGGTGCGTTTGCAAACTGCAAAAATGCTCGTATCCTGCGTCTTTCGCAAAACTTGAAAGTGGTGCCGATAAATTCTTTTATGGGTTGCGCGGAGCTTGAA
>CATJZR010000180.1 GCA_949745625.1 uncultured Eubacteriales bacterium
CAGCGAAAGCTATAAACTTGAAATGCCGGACTTCTACCCCGACAGGTTGGAAAGCGGAACGCTCTGCTATCCTGCGATAGTATCGCTTGGCGAGGGGGTAATGTATCTGAGGGAAAATCTGACCGAGCATATAGAAAAGGTTACCGCTATGACGCATTACATAATAGAGCAGCTGTCCGAAACAGACGGTATAAAGCTGTATTCCAAGCCCAACCCGTACGGAATAATCGCGTTCGATATGCAGGCAATGCAGTCCGAAATGGCGGCGTTCAGACTGTCGGACGAATATTCAATCTGCGTGCGCGGCGGACTTCAATGCGCTCCGCTTATGCATAAGGCGCTCGGTAGCGAGGGGCTTATCCGCGCTTCTGTTTCCGCGTTCAATACGCGCAGCGAGTGCGAGAGGTTCGTTTCGGCTATTCGCGTTTTAGCGGTTGACAAATCCCGCTGACGGCACTATTATATATCTATGAAAATTTACTCGTCTTTTACGGAAATTATAGGGGGCACTCCTCTTTTAAGACTGCGCAATGTTGAAAAGGCTTACGGTCTGAACGCCGAAATTCTGGCAAAGCTCGAATATCTTAATCCCGCGGGCTCGGTCAAGGATAGGGCGGCGAAGTTTATGATTGAGGACGCCGAGCGACGCGGTATACTCAAAAAAGGCGCGACGATTGTCGAGCCGACTTCGGGAAACACCGGCATAGGTCTTGCCGCCGTGGCTGCGGCAAAGGGTTATAGGGTTGTTCTTACCATGCCCGAAACTATGAGCGAAGAGCGCCGCAAGCTGATTAATGTCTACGGTGCTGAGATAGTGCTCACGGACGGCAAAAAGGGAATGGCGGGCGCAGTGGAAAAAGCCGAAGAAATAGCGTCGCGCGGCGGCGTCATTCTCGGGCAGTTTTGTAATCCTGCCAACGCCGAGGCGCACAGACGGACGACGGGCCCCGAAATATGGGACGATACCGACGGCACGGTGGATATTTTTATCGCGGGTGTGGGCACGGGCGGAACGCTGACCGGTACGGGCGAATTTCTTAAATCAAAAAATTCCGCGATAAAGGTCGTCGCGGTCGAGCCTGCTTCTTCGCCGTTGCTTTCCGCGGGCGTTGCAGGCGCGCACGGTATTCAGGGCATAGGCGCAAACTTTGTCCCCGAGCTTTTAAATACGCAAATTTACAACGAAGTAGTTGCCGTGCCGGACGAAGAAGCGTACGCTCTCGCGCGCGAGGTTGTAAAACGGGAGGGGATATTCGTCGGAATATCTTCTGGTGCGGCGCTGTATGCGGCGATTGAAATCGCCCAAAGAAACACGGGTAAAAAAATCGTCGTCGTCTTTCCCGACGGCGGCGACAGGTATTTATCGTTATTATAAAAGAAGTGCGCTTTTAAAAGCGCACTTCTTTTATTTATTAATGGTTTTTAAAAGTTCGTATTTAAAATATGTATAAATTGCTTATAATTATAAAAAAGGTGAAACGAATGATTACTTCGGCAATTCAAAGAGGGGATACGGTATACGTATACGGCAAAAATAACGATATACTTATGGTTAAGACGGGCGAGCTTAACGGTTATGCTTATTCAACCGTATCTATAAAAAACAGGAAAGCAAGAACGATAACCACTTATGATGACAATGGGTGTATGTTATACGTTGCTCCTGCGTTTTAAAATTCGGCGAGTATTTAAATGCGTTTTAAACGCTCTATAATTTCTTTCAGCTTTTTTCGCTTCATGCCGTCGACCATTGGCGAAATCGTGTTGTAAAAATTGTCGAGGTCGGCGTTGGAAAGTCTGCCTTCGCGCTTGCCGCGCTCTGCCTCGGCAAGTATGGTGCGCCAAATCTGCCCCTCGCTTTTTCCGTTCATTGCCTTGACTACCGCGTTCGTGAAGTCGACGGCGTTGTTAAGCTGGGTTTTGTCTTTTTTATCTTCTGGCGGGTTATAACTTTTAAAGTCGTTCATATAATCTCCTGCATATAATAATATAGTTCAATCATTTATATGCGAGGAGAAAA
>CATJZR010000181.1 GCA_949745625.1 uncultured Eubacteriales bacterium
GCACAAATCACAAAAATTATTGTACGATTTTGTCGATTGTAAAAAAATATTAAAAAATCGGGCAGATGTTTTGACAGTTATGCGTTTTTGGTGTACACTGCTTGTAATTATGGAAAAAAGATACGACGTGGTAATAATCGGTACTGGTGTTGCCGGACTTAACGCCGCGCTTCACCTGCCGCGCGATATGCGGGTGCTGATAATCTGCAAGAGCGCGCCCGATGAAAGCGACAGCTATCTGGCTCAGGGCGGTATATGCAGGCTTCAAGGCGAAGAGGATTACGAAAGCTATTTCGCGGATACTATGCGCGCGGGTCACGGCGAGAACGACCCTGCCGCCGTCGATTGTATGATTCGCTTTTCCGAGGAGGTCACGGACGAGTTGGTTCGCCTCGGCGTCGAGTTCGCGCGAAACGCGGACGGCAGCCTTGCCGCCACGCGCGAGGGCGGACATTCCCGCGGCAGAATATGCTACCACGAGGACTGTACTGGCAAGGAAATTACGTCCAAGCTTTTAGAGCGGGTGCGCGGACTTGCAAACGTGGAAATATTGCAGGATACCGTCATGCTCGACCTGATTGCCGGCGACGAGTGCTACGGCATAGTCGCGTACGATAAAGCGACGGGCAGGACGGATAAAATTTTTGCGGACTATACGGTGCTCGCATGCGGCGGCATAGGCGGAATTTTCGAAAAGAGTACAAACTTTCGTTCGCTCACGGGCGACGGCGTGGCAATCTGCTTGAAGCGCGGTGTTGCGGTCGACAATATCGACTATATTCAGATTCATCCCACTACGCTGTATTCCGAGAACGAGGGAAGAAGCTTTCTTATATCCGAATCTGTTCGCGGCGAGGGAGCACGGCTGCTCGATAAGAATTTCAACAGGTTCTGCGACGAACTTCAACCACGCGACGTGGTGACGGCGAACATATTGAAGCAAATGAAAAAAGACGGAACGAAGCACGTATGGCTGGATATGCGCACCATTCCAGAAAATGAAATCGCATCCCACTTTCCCGCAATAGTAAAGAGGTGTGCCGAAGAGGGGTACGACGTGTTTAAAGAGTGCATACCCGTAGTTCCCGCGCAGCACTATTTTATGGGTGGAATACGCAGCGGACTTGATGGAAAAACGACGCTTGCGCGACTGTACGCCGTCGGCGAAACCTGTTGCAACGGCGTTCACGGAGCAAACCGACTGGCGTCCAATTCTCTGTTGGAAAGTCTGGGTTTTGCCGGGCGCGCGGCGGAAAGTATAGCCGCAGAGTATAAGCGAGCGGATGCGGCTGCGGCGCAGTCGGCTGCCGACGGGCTGGATATGAGCGATTATGCGGACGCTGGCAAGCTGCTTGCGGAATATAAGAAAATACTTTTGAAAGCAATAAGCGAGGTAAAGAATGAACGCGGTAGATAATATAAACGCAGACGAGCTGATACTGCGCGCGCTCAAAGAGGATATAACAAGCGAGGACGTGACGACCAACGCCGTAATGCGCGAGAGGGTTGAAGGCAGCGTTCAGCTTATAGCCAAGGCGGACGGAGTTATCTGCGGTCTGGGCGTTTTCGGGCGTACTTTCACGCTGCTGGACGCGACCGTACGGATAGATTTCAAGGTGAAGGACGGCGACCGCATAACAAAGGGTCAGCTGCTTGCCACTGTTTACGGCGATATAAGCGTTTTGCTTTCGGGCGAGCGCGTCGCGCTTAACTTTTTACAGAGAATGAGCGGCATAGCGACGTATACGGCGGAAACGGTAAAGCTCTTGGAGGGCAGTAAGACCCGATTGCTGGATACACGAAAGACGACGCCCAATATGCGAATTTTCGAAAAGTACGCCGTAACCTGCGGCGGGGGCTGCAACCACCGCTATAACCTTTCGGACGGCGTGCTTTTAAAGGACAACCATATCGGCGCGGCGGGTTCGGTAAAAAGAGCGGTAGAGCTTGCAAGGGAATACGCGCCGTTCGTGCGCAAAATCGAGGTGGAGGTGGAAAAC
>CATJZR010000182.1 GCA_949745625.1 uncultured Eubacteriales bacterium
CTATCAAGTGTAGACAAAAGCTCTCGAACAAAATGTTCGAGAGCTTTTGTCTTCACTTGAAAGTGCAACTCTAAAAAATTTAGTTTTTTATCCCTATGGGAAGTGCGCTTTATGCCGCGCCTTATTCTTGTAATTTTACTTTTATAATATATTGCCTTAGAAGATAAATGCAATTAATTTAATACGGTAGCTAAAAGCTTTCGGACGACCGTTCGAGTGAGTTTAGTTTTATTCGCAAAATGCAGCCAGAAAGCTTTTCAGTGCGTCGGACTGTCTGTCATTTAAGCGGTTTATCAGCTTGTAATACGGCTCGGCCCGCAAGGTGTTGCCTGAAGGAGGGTCACTCCTGCCGAAAAGCTCGTCCATAGTTACGCCGAAAACGTCTGCAAGCCGTACAAGCGTTTCGCAGTCAGGCTCGCTTGAACCGTTTTCCCAGTTGCTTACGTTGCGCTGCACGTTTCCTATTTTTGCCGCAAGCTCTTTTTGCGTCAAGCCGAATTCTTCCCGCAATTCCTTTATTCTGATTATCATAATTCCCTACTAATATTTTTCTACACAATACCAAAAAAATTACTAAAATGTATTGACAAGGTAATAATATTACTGTACAATATTTATTATAGAAATAATTTTACTAATGAGGCGCTTAAATGGAAATGGCTGCAAACACAGAATACAAGCAATTAATCAAGCTGAACGAGCGGTTTTTATGCGTTGCCCGGACGGCGGACACCTTTAAAAACGACGTCGCTGCGCTAAAGGTGTGTCTTAAACTGACCGCACTTGAAATAAAAAGCATTAAAAAGTCCAAGCAGCCCGTGGACGGCGAAAAGCTGAACAGGGTTTTATGGCAGTACGTAGATTTGAGCAATACACTCAAATTTCTTATTAAAACCAAAAACATACAGGAAGTAAACAAGGGTTGCGCGGATATACGCAATATGGTTGGCGTTGCGGAAAACAGATAGCCGAGCTTAAAGGCGAGAACGCCGTCGGCAATCTTTCAGCCGCTTCGCAGAAGATAGTCAGTGCTATCAACGGTGCGGTAAATAGCAAAATCGAGGGTTTAAAAAAAATGTTTGCGGGCGACGAAAGCTCTCAATCGGAATAGTTCTTGCGGGCGGAATAAGCAACTGTGCCTATCAAATAGGCTTTTTAAAGGGGCTTATGCGCCACGTATCCCGCGACGAAATATCCTTGCTGTCGTGCTCGTCGGCGGGCATTTCCGTAGGCTACGCTTTTTCGGCGAACAAACTCGACTATATCGAAAACCTGTATAAAAGGGTAGACATTTCTAAGACCGGCGAGCTTTTGTGGCAAGTATTTGCAAAGGGTCTGCTCGAGGACTATATCGAAACAATGGTTTACGGCGACGATAATCTCGAAATTCCGCTCTGCTTTCCGGTGTGCTACGTTCCGCTATGGTCGGTCAGGTATTACTGGATAAAGGGTGAATACAACAGGCTTTGGAAAAAGTACCTCATAGCGGCGATTAACTATCCGTTTTTAAAAATAATACCCTCGTTTGTAGAGGGCAGGCTGGCGATTGATGGCGGAGCGATTGACAACATTCCGCTTTTTCCGCTGATAAAGGCGTCGCCGCAAAAGCAGCTTGACGTCATAATCGCGCTTCACTTCGACGCGCGGTTCGATTACCGCAGGGAATTCAAGACGGATATTCCCGTACTCGATTTGGACCTTTCGTTCTGCAACGGCTTCGAAAAATCTCACTACGATTTTTCTGCCGAAACGATTGCCAGACGGATAGACAAAGCTTTCGATTACGGCGATAAAATTACGTCGCGGCTGTTTTCGGGAGACTGCTCGGTGCAGAGTCTTCGCAAGACTATCGACGAAATTTTTTTGGAAGAGCATACGCCGAGGCAGCAGAATTTTTCACTTGACAGAATGTTGTCGTTTCTTAACGTGGCGGGCAAGGTTTTCAGAAACGACGGCGGATGTATAAGAAAATTATTTTAAGGAGTTTTGCAAATGAAAAAAAGAAGTGTAATTCTCGCGCTGTTATTCAGCGTGCTGACATTGGGAATTTATTACGTTTACTGGTTTGTATCCCTTACCAATCAAAGTAACAGGCTTGCGCCCAAAAGCGCGACGATGGGCGGCGTCGGCGCGTTCTTCATGTGTATACTGACGTTGGGAATTTATCAGATTTACTGGTCGTACAGAATGGGACAAAAGGCTGGCGAAATGCTTGAAAAAAGCTCGGACGGCTTTCTCTATCTCTTTTTATGGTTCTTTACGCTCGGCATAGTTCCAATCTGCCTCGGACAAAGCGCCGTAAATAAGGCGGTGACGGCTGCTGCAGGCGTTGCGCAGTAATTTAAATTGATGTAAGAAAACCCTGCCCCGTTTAACGGGGCAGGGTTACTGTTTATTTGCGGTTGCCGTATTCGCTGGGGGATACACCGAAGTATTTTTTGAACACGCGCGAAAAGTAAAGCGGCTCGGAAAAGCCGCAAGCTTCGGCTATCTGCGATACGGTATAGCTTGAAAACCTGTTTGTGACCCCGCCCGAAATAAGCTGCTGAGCAAGGCTCATGCGTTCCTTTAACAGGTAATCGGACGGCGAGACGCCGACCTCTTTTTTGAACAGCTTGCGGACGTAGTCGCTGCTAAGCGGCAGTTTTTTAAGGCAGCTCTTAACCGTAAACGCGCAATCGGAAACACCCTTCGCTATTTCGGAAAGCACCAGCTCGACTGCGGGCGAAAAGCCACTTTCGGCGCAAAATGCGGCTACATATCCCGTAAGCAGGTTGCCAAGCGCCGCGGCGACAAGGTCGGTCTTGGCGGCGTCGCTTTCAAAGTATTTTAGCGCCTGCCGCGCAGCGTATGCAATTTCGCCGTCGTTGTCGGGTACGGTGCGCGCTTCCTTGAACGGCAGCAGCGCGTTGTCGAAGATTATGCGTATGCCGTCAAAGTCCACGTCGTAGCTTTTAAGCGGTGGTATTATCACCGTCCCGCCGGAGTCGGGAACAAGCAGCTCGCAATTCTTTGCGGTTATTTTTCCGTTTATGCTTTCGCGGCGCGCGTAAATTATCTTATTCATTGCAACAGTTAATAAGGCTGCGCTTTTCAAACACGGCGCAGTCCAAATCCTCGCAGTATTCGTCGCTGTTTTCATACCCGCATGCGGTGAAAAAGGGGATAGATTTTTCATAGGGCAGACAATACGCCGTTTGCGCGCCCGCTTCCCTCAGCTTCATTTCCGCAGAGTAAAGCAAAAATTTGCCCAGTCCGCAGCCGCGGCGGGAGGGGGAGACGTATATTTCGCGTATATCGCCACAGCCTTCCTTGAAATTCCATTCGTTGTCTATGTCGTCAATCTGATAAATGACGAAACCGCAGACCTGTCCGTCGTCCGCAATCAGGTCGACGTGCAGCAGCCCCGCAAGCATATCGGGGATTATGTATTCGTTGACGAGGTGCGCGGAGTCGTCGGGACAGTCCAGCTCGGCATAATACTCGCCGAACAGCTGCGTGAAAATTTCCGTATCGGTATCCTTTAATGGACGAACGTGCAACATATTTTTACCTATCAAAAAAGGCGAGCCGAAAAACTCGCCTTTTCATTCTTTATTCTGCGACGGGATAAACGCAAACCTGCTTGCCGTCTTTGCCCACTCTTTCAAATCTAACGGTGCCGTCTACAAGCGCGAAGAGAGTATCGTCCTTGCCCATGCCTACGCCGCTGCCTGCCTTGAACTTCGAGCCGCGCTGTCTTACGAGGATGTTACCCGCAAGCACGAACTGTCCGTCGGCACGCTTAACGCCGAGCATTTTGGGATTACTGTCTCTACCGTTGTGCGAAGAACCGGTACCTTTTTTATGGGCGAATAATCTTAAAAATATCATATTCTTATCCTCCTGAATTATTCTGCCTTAGCTGTCGCTTCGGGCTTTTTGGTTGCCGCCTTTTTAGCGGGCGTGCCGATTGCCGTAACCTTTATCTGCGTATAGGGCTGTCTGTGACCCTGCTTCTTTCTCTCGTTTTTCTTGGCCTTGTACTTGAAGACGATAATCTTCTTTTCCTTGCCGTGAGAAACGACTTCGCAGGTAACTTTGACGTTTTTAACCTCGTCACCGGTATTAATTCCCTTGCCGTCAGCCGTAAGAATGACGGGGAATGTCACGGTGTCGCCGACGTTGGCGTTCAGCTTCTCAACCTTTAAAAGGTCACCTTCGCAAACCTTGTACTGTTTGCTGCCGTTTTCAAAAATTGCGTACATATTTTTACCTCCTCTAACCAGTCTCGCCGTTCGGGCAGCGCAAAGCGCGTTTTGGGGCCCGTTACGAGCGGCTCAGTCTAAACTTTACCACTTTAACGCCGCGTTGTCAAGCAATTAATCTTCGGTGCGGTATTATTTTATTAAAACAAGGCGATAATAATTTATAAGAAAATACTTAAATGTAAGGAGCTTCTTATGGAAAAGAAAAAAAACGACAGTGAAATCGTTGCGGAAATTTACCGTAACGCGCAGCTTGCGCTTGAATCTATTTCGGACATAATGCCCGCGGTGGAGGACGGCGAAATCCGCGAAGAAATAATGCACCAGCATGAGGAATACGAAAAGGTTTGCTCTAAGGCGGCGGCGCTCGCCTTGAAGTATAACATAGACGTAAAAGAACCCAGCCCCATAAAAAAGGCAATGATGTGGAGCGCTATTAAAATGGGCACCGCCAACGACAATTCGGCGCAGAATATCGCCCAGATGATGATAAGGGGTACGGTCAACGGCATCACCTCGCTAAAAACGTCGCTCACCGACGGCGGCAGCAATATGGATGCCGAGGTCAGAAAACTTTTGAACGAGCTTATCAACATGGAAGAGGGCTTTGAAAGAAAGCTGAAGAAATTTTTATAACAAAATAGCGCCGCGCGTTTTAAAACGCGCGGCGTTTAGTTCAGTTTTTCGGCTTTTTCGTCGGGCTCGAACTGCGTGTGCAAATGAATTCGCGAATGGGGATAAGAACGGTGAGAACAAACGTAAATTTCCATATCCGGCATACGCGCTTTTATGTCCTCCGTAAAGGCTTGCCAGTTAAGCGCAGTCGAAACTGTCTCTGTTGCGGCGTCTATAAGGACGCGCCTGCACCCGTCCGCATATAGCCCGAGCAACTTCGCGCGGGTATCGAGAAGGGTGAACCTCGGCGGGGTAACGAACCCCGACCCGCAGTGCGGGCACTGTTTGCGCATAAGCGGAAGCACGCTTGCCCCCTCGCGCTTGCGTGTAAATTCGACCAAACCAAACTCCGACATTTGGCCTACGCAGCATTTCATGCCGTAGCTTTTCAGGGCGCGTTTCAGCTCTTCCACAACATTGCGGTTGTGCGCGGCCTCCGTCATATCTATAAAATCGACTACTACTATGCCGCCGATATTTCTCAGTTTTACCTGTCTTGCGATTTCGCGCGCAGCTAACACGTTAGTATAATAAACGGTCTGTTCCAGGTTGTTCGCTCCGGTGAATGCGCCGGTGTTGACGTCAACGGCAGTAAGCGCTTCGCACCTGTCTATTACGAGATACGCGCCGTTTTCAAGCTCGGCGCGCGGTTTATTCATTGCCCGAACCTGCTCGCTTATACCGTGTTCTTCAAGCATATCCCTGCCCGAACGGTGCACAGTGACGGGACGTCTGCGTGCGGGCGGGAAAATGGAATAGAACCTCTCGACCGCGGCTTTAAGGCTGTCGTTGCCCACGAATATTTCTTCTATATCGTAGCTGAGCACGTCGCGCAACACGCGCGAAATCAACTCTGTTTCCGAATACAGCAGCGTGCCAGTCGGAGCGTCGGTAAAGTGCTGTTTAACGCCCGAGTATAAGCTTTTAAGGCTGTCGAGCTCGGTTGCAATAAGGTCGCGGCGGGTGTATGGCGCCGCTGTTCTGAGGACGATGCCTTCGCCCTCGCCGATAAGTCCCGCTACAGAGTACGCGAGATTTTTTCTCAGCTCGTCGTCGGCTATCTTGCGCGATACTCCGACGAACGGCGTATTCGGCAGGTAGATTACGTTCTTGCCGACGAACGAGGGAAACAGCGTCACCTTTGCCCCTTTTTTGCCTGTCGGTGCGCGCACGACCTGTACCAGTACTTCGTCGCCCTCTTTCAATTCTGGCACGGCTATTTCGCTGCGACTGCCGTCGTACTTGTCCGCATTCGGCAGTGCGTCGTCGGCTGAAAGATAGCAGTTGCGTTCCAGTCCGCAGTCTACGAACGCTGCCTGCATACCAGCAAGCACGGCGACTATTTTACCCTTGTAGATGTTGCCCTTAGGCGACAGACTTCCGCCGCTCTCAAAGTTGAATTCGGTCAGCTTGCCGTTTTCGGTTACGGCAGAAACGGCGTATCCGCAATACTCATCAAAATACAGGGTTTTTCTCATAGTACCGTTATTATATCGCAAGAAACGAATTTAAGCAATATAAAACTTGACAAAATCTGCTAAAATCTATATAATAAACGTGTCGGTTTACGCCGACGAACGATATATTTGGAGTAATTTATGAAATTTGATTTTAAAGGCATCACCGCAGAAGAGCTTTCGTTCAAGCTCAACCACGTAAAACTTGAACCCGACACCAAACTTGACATCAAGCCTCAGTTTTCGCGTCAGGTAAGAAAGGTAAACGGCAACGAAAAAGTTAACTTTATCGTACTTTCCGTCAAGATAGCTTCGACCGAAGCAGAGCCCAAGCCCTTCGATATTAACGTAACCCTCGTAGGTATTTTCGAAGTCGAGACCGCAAACGAGAACGAAGAGCGCAGCTTCGTAATAGAGGGCACAAAGCTCATCTATCCTTACCTGCGTTCGGCTGTAACCAACCTTACGGCAAACGCTTACATCGCACCGCTCAATCTTCCGGTAATCACGGGACCTATCTTCCCCGAAGATAGAGACGTATATGCTTTTTCGGTGGACAATTCAAACCTCAACTAAAATTAAGGCGGCGTGTTCGTAAGGACGCGCCGTTTGAATAAATCGAAATTACGCATATTAGGTATTGATATGAAAAAGTTATTATCCATTTTTGCTTCGCTTATGATGCTTTGCACGCTTGCGTTCGGATTTTCGGCTTGCGGCAGCGACGGCGCAGACGGCAAGGACGGCGTTTCCGTCGAAACGTCGTATATCGACGGCGACGGCAACCTGATAATAAAACTGACCGACGGCAGGGAAATAAACTGCGGCAGGGTTGAAAGCGGCGAAAGTTTTTACTATACCGCCGTGTGCGAGGACGGGCAGACCGTATCCTACACAGTGCGCAGCATCGGCTCGGTATCGGATGCGGAAGTAATAATTCCCGCCGAGTATAAGGGCAAGCCCGTAACGGCAATCGGCGAAAACGCATTTTTCAACTGCAAATATATAACGGGCGTAACTCTGCCAGACAGTGTTGAGTCGATAGGTGAAAACGCATTCAACGGCTGCGAGCGGCTTATAAGCGTCGACCTCGGCGAGGGGGTAAAGACGATAGGCGACGGCGCGTTCGCGTACTGCCATTCGTTGGAAGCCGTCGAAATTCCGTCAAGCGCGAGGACGATAGGCTCTGATGTGTTTGCAAATTGCTATTCACTTTCGCGCGCGGTTATCAACGAGGGCGTCGAGCGTATTGGCAGAAGCGTATTCACGGGCTGCAACGCGCTTGAAGAGGTCAACTTCCCCGACACCATAGAGCGTGTCGGCGAGGACGAAAACGGCGACTTTTCCATGACTGCGACGTTTATGAACTGCGCGGGCTTAAAGCGGGTAAAGCTTCCCGCAAGGCTGGAATATGTTCCGCAATGGTTCTTTGCGGGCTGTATTCAGCTGGAAACCGTCGAAATCGGCAAAAGCGTAAAAAGCGTGGGATATTCCGCATTTTTCGATAACGGCGCAATGCAAAGCATAGTTCTGCCCGCGTCGCTTGTTACGTGCGAAAGCTATTCGTTTTATAAGCTGTATTCGCTTGAAAGCGTATTTTTCGAGGGAACTGCCGTTCAGTGGGCGGCAATAGAAATAGGTCGTGTCGACAGCGGCAGCACTCCGCTTGCAGCCCGCTCGACCATAGGCGATATGTTCGGCGAAAGCGTGACGGTGTATTTTTACAGCGAAAGCCGCCCGACGGAAGAGGGCAGCTTCTGGCGCTACGTAAACGGAAAACCCGTTAAATGGTAATTGCAGCCCGCCGTGCACGGCGGGCTTTTTTTTTAAAATGTCTTGACACGGCGGCGCGGAAATGGTAGAATAAAAGTGCGACATTAACTTAATACTGCACAATGGTATACTTGGTAGAAGTGTATCTTCTTTTGCTTTACAATTCATTGTGCAAAACGAGTTAAAAGTTGGTGTCGCAACCTACGAGGAGTGTACATTTTCTATATGTCGCTTCTTATGGGAAGCGGCATTTTTATTTAAGGAGAGAATTTATGAAACGCAAACTATGTCTTGTCTCGGGGATATTATTCGCCTTGCCCGCGTTTGCTTTAAGCGCGTGCGGGGATTTTACCGACGGGCTTGAATTTACCGCGTCGGAGGACGGCTCGTACTATATCTGTTCGGGAATAGGCGAGGCGACCGCCGCGCAAATTACAATACCGTCCGAGCACAAGGGCAAACCCGTAACGGGCATAGGCCCGTGGGCGTTTGCGGGCTGCGAAAACCTGACGTCCGTCACCGTGCCCGATTCGGTCACCGCGATAGATGCCTACGCCTTTATAGGCTGTAAAGCGCTTACCGAGGTATCCGTTCCCGACAGCGTGGTTTCACTCGGGCGTGGCGTGTTCTGCTATTGCGCGGCGCTTACTGACGTAAAAATTCCCGAAGGGCTTTCGTACGTCGGCGGTCAGACTTTTTACGGCTGTATTAGCCTTACCGAGATAATTATTCCCGACGGCGTTGAATTTATCTGGGAGGACGCGTTCGCATACTGTAAGGGGCTTACCGAAATCGTAATACCGGACGGAGTTGTTTCGGTGGCAAGCTGCGCGTTTTACGGCTGCGAGGGATTAACCGAAATAACCTTTCCCGACAGCGTAACGTGCATAAGTACGGGCGTGCTGGAAAATTGCATAAATCTGCAAAGCGTCACCTTCGGCAGCGCCGTAACACAAATAGAAATGCGGGCGTTTGACGGCTGCGAAAATCTGACCGCCGTCAATTACGGCGGCACGGCGGAGGGGTGGGGCTCGATAGTCAAGGGTCTCGACTGGAACGCTGACACGGGCGAATACGAGGTTAACTGTACCGACGGTACGGCAAAATAAAGCCGCGGGCTTATGCCCGCGGCTTTATTTATTGTCAGCGTTGTAAAATATCGTTGATAATCTGCCTTATATGCGCTATTTCCGAATCGGATAATCCCGAAACGTCAATTATCGTACGGTTGTCCAAATCAAGCAGATAGTCCGTTGTGACCTTAAAATATTTGGCTATTTTAATAAGCATTTCTATCGACGGCTGTATATAATCGTTTTCCCAATTAGATGCGCACTGTTTGCTTACCCCTAAAGCGTATGCAAGTTCTACCTGCGTAAGGCCGTGCGCCGTGCGCAATTTTTTTATAACTTCGTTGAGCATAAGTCCTCACTGTTTTTGATTGCGTAAAAAATTACGATACTATTGTATCAATTCACTTGACAATATATAAAATACTATGGTATATTATCAGTAGACTTTTTACAAGGAGAAAACAGATGGCAAGGGAAACGATAACTGTACAAAGCTACCCCGACGACTATATTATTAACGAAACAATCAAAGAATATGAAGCGTTCGGGTGGGAGCTTTTAAACAATCAGAGATGTCAGGAGTACGAGGGGCAGACGCAAGGACTTGACGGGTCGTCGACAAAGCACTACTCAACGTTTAATAAGCTTACCTTTTCAAGAGAAAAAGCAAGTCCGTGGTACAGCCGCATAGTGCCGATGGAAGCGGAGTACCGTTCACTGGTCAGCGAAAAACCGGAACGTCCGCAAAATAAACACAAAATGAGCACTTTAACTTTTTATATTTTAGGCGTCATAGCTCTTGTCATAGGGATAGCGTTTGCAATTTGGATAAGCCCGATATTGTTGGTTGCTGCGGTGGGCGGCGCGCTTTGTCTTGTTTATGCAATTTGCAGAACGGTTATCGGCAAAAAGCGGACGAATGCATATCGCTTTGAATTAGCCGACTGGAAGAAAAATCAAGGTGTCCGTGCGGAAAAGTTATTGAAGTATGCAGAACGGATAGTAAACGGAATCGAATAACAGACCGAAAAGCCTTTCCTGCGGGAAAGGCTTTAAGTATGTAGCCCGCCCGAGCGTTAATATAACGCTCGGGCGGGCTGTCGTATTCGTTTTAATTTTTGGGGAGTGATTTTAAATAAGCGTCCATTGCGTAGGCAACGCGTTTGGCGGTTTCGGCCGCCTCGACTACGGTTTTTGCTCCGCGCACCACGTCGCCCGCGGCGAACAGTCCGGGGCGCGAGGTCGAGCCGTCCTCGTTGATTTTAACAAGCCCGCGCTCGTTGGTTTCAAGTCCCTCGGTTTGGGTGAGAATAAGGTTCGAGGGGCGCTGAGAAATACATATAAATACCGAGTCGGCTTGCATAAGCTCTGGCGTTTCGGCGGTGGATATTACGCGGTGATTTTCGTCGCAGACGGTGTCCGCGAACAGCACGCCGCGGTCAGTTATTTCCACGGGCGACTTGTTGAATATAAATTCCGCTCCTTCTATTTCGGCGTATTCCTTTTCCTCTTCGCTTGCGGTGTATCTGTCGCTGCGGACCACTACCTTAACGCTTTTCGCCCCGCGCCGCAACGCAGTGCGCGCCACGTCCATTGCCACGTTACCCGCGCCTATAACTATGACGTTTTTACCAAGCTGATATACCTCGGGTCGTTCGAGGTAGTGCACCCCGTAATGCACGTGACCCAGCGTTTCGCCCTTTACACCCAAGGGTATGGGCCAGGTAACGCCCGTGCCTATCGATATAGCCTTAAACCCGTCGCGGAAAAGCTCTTCTACTCCGAACGCCTTGCCTATCGTTACGTTGAACTTGATTTTAACGCCCAGCCTGTACAGTATGTTCAGGTATGCGTCTACTATCGATTTCGGCAGCCTGAACTCGGGTATGCCGTATCTCAGCACTCCGCCGATTTCGCTTTTCGACTCGAATATGGTTACGTCGTAGCCCAGCTGAGCCATTTTTATTGCTATGGTAATGCCTGCGGGCCCCGCCCCGACAACAGCGACGCGTATGCCGTTGGGCGCTGCCTTTTCAAGCTCTAAGCTGTCTATATAGTGCGACGAAACGAAGTTTTCAATCGTGCTTACCTCTACCGGTTCGCCCTTAATGCCGCGTATGCAGTGCCCCTGACACTGGTTGCCGTGGTTGCAGACGATTGAGCATACCACCGACAGCGGGTTGTTCTCGAACAGCATTTTCCCCGCGCCCTTTATGTCGCCGCCGAGAAAGGCGGATATAAATTGCGGAATGGGCGTGTTTATGGGGCAGCCCTTCCTGCACGACGGGTTTTTACAGTTCAGACATCTTTTTGCCTCGGCAATTACGTTATGTGCCACGGGAATTTTACCTCGCAAAATTTTTTAATTATTATAACACGGCGTCGCGGTTAATTCAATAGCTTAGCTAAAAAATTTCAAATACGTTTCGGGTTATTAAATTATTTGCAAAATTTTACAATCATAAACTCAAAGTGCAAGGGTCATACTACTGATAAGGGTATTCTACTGCCCGTTTTACTATAAGGAGAAATAAAAGTGGAAAAATTTATTTTAGGTGTCGCTATCGGAATGGCTGGCGGCGCGCTTGCTGTTGCCAACAACTGCAAACTTAGAAATCTCGTCAAGAAAAATCAGGAAGATTTAATGACGAAGGCAGAGCAGTATATCGACAGCAAGCTTGAAAAAATGGAGAAGAAGACGGAAGAAGCTACTTCCCGGAACTAAGCCGTTCAAAAGTATTACCGCGGGGATATCCCCGCGGTAATATTTTTTTCTTGCATTTTTTTTGTGTATTTGTTACAATACAAATATGGAAAACATCGGCGAAAAAATTTACAAAGTAAGAAAAGAAAAACACGTTTCTCAGGAAAAGCTTGCGGAGGAAGTTAATGTCGCGCGGCAAACCGTTTCTAAGTGGGAAAGAGATATTGCGCAACCTACTATGGAAAATATTAAAAGTTTATGCGTGTATTTCGGTGTAGAATTTAATTACTTTTTATCAGATAAAGAAATAGCGGAAATTAAAGAAGTATCAGCTGTGCAGAATGCCGTAACGCAATCAGAAGATAAAAAAGAATCCAAGTTTAAATCGCTTAAAATCGTGTCAATAGTTGCAGGCATGGTGCTATTAGCTCTTTTTGTTATTGCAAGCGGCGTTGCTGCATACGTTACTATTGCTCCTGACGATGAGCCGTATGTTGATTCGGTGCATATCGTAAATTATGGGGGAATTATTTTTTTAGTAATTGGCGTGGTTGCTGCGTCGATATTTATATCGCTGTCCGCAATTTTGATAAATAAATGCATAAAAAACAGAAAAAACAAGTAAATGACACCTGTTTTAAGTAAATTGCAACCAGAAGGTGACAGACAAGCAACATATTAATGATTTATAATAGTGGGTGTAGAAAAGTTCTATACTCACTATTTTCAATTTGAAAAGAGGCGCTTTATGACAAAAATCAAAAGAACTGTTTTGCTTGCAATTCTATTATTGCTATCGATTGTGTTTTGCTTAGGGGTCGGTAGCAAATTTGTAAAAGCTGAAACCGTGCATGACGACCATTCAGAATACAGTAGCAAAAATGAAAAAATAACGCCGCGTGGAATATATACTAAATTAAATTTTTCACTTTATGGCGAATACGGTCAGGTAATGATAACGGTAAGAAATAAATTTACATTGTTTCCCGCTACCGTGACAGTTAATCTTGAACTGTACAGATCTGATACATATCAAGAAGATTTTTTAAATATGACCTTGGTTGCAACAAATTACATTTACGATTTAGACCAAGGAGAAACGCTAACGGCTTCCGCTTCGACAAACGGAAAACAGAACTATTGGAAAGCAAGAGCATACTATAAAGTCGATAAAAAAGATATACAGGAATATATAAGCGATACAAAGCTTTTTAATGCTGACGGAATAGTCAAGTTATAAAAAATTAATATTAGAATTTTTAAGTAAACGGACAAATGAAATTATGATTAAATGTTGAAAATAATTGACTTTCACAAAATTTACAATAAAATCGAAGGAGAAACATTTTTATGATAAGCATTAAAAATTTAAGTTTAAAAAAGAAAATCGCCGCGCTTTTTCTTGCGGCAGTATCGGTTATCGTGCCTGCAATGTCGTTTTGCATTGCATCAAATAACGCGCATGCGGCAACAGAGGGAAATCTTTCTATTGGGGATAAAATCGCACAAGACACGCGCGCAACTGTTATTAAAAATACTATTTGTGTAAAGAGATGGCACGAATATGTTTTTACTTTATATTATTTAGGAACTTTTGATAATGTTTTTGTTGCAGAAGTTAGAATGCCTAAATTTATAACCTCTTACTATGAGTATTCTTATACGAAGGAAATACAAAAAATATCGTCATATAATTTAACAACTACTCTGTCTGATAAAATTACGGCAGAGCTTGAAATTGAGGGCGAAATAGGATTATCCGGTTTTTTAAACAATGCAAAGTCGTTTGTAAATGTCAGCAGTAGCAATAAAATAGAATCGGCAGTGACGGTTTCTGAAACAATTACATATACAGAGAGCGTAATTACAGAAGAAAAAATATTTTTAAAAGTCGATGGCGTTAATAGTCCTTATAATCATTATTACGGCGATATGCTTATGATGGCAAGAGCGAATAAATTCAGGCTTCATGTTTATAAACAGCAACATGCAAAATACCGTAAAAGTGCGTTACATAAGTGGAGCGAATACCAAATTGAGGAAACTTGGGATCAGGATTATATTTTTTATGCTTCATACTACAATTCAAGTGCAAATTTTTACAGATTGACAGGTGATTTGGGCAATCATGATCAGTATTTAAATTTAATAAGCAACGCAGGCAAATAACAATGAAAAAATTATTAAAAGCTTTATTGTCGGTTTTTTTAACGGTGTGTCTTTGCATTCCTTTTGCGGCGTGCCGTGACACACAAGAAACGTATACGAAGCGTAAAAGAATAATAGGTATAGATTCGGACAAAACTTACTTAAAGTCGAAAATACATCTTGCAAACAGTCTTGATATTATCGGAAAAACTTTATATTTAGAGTTTTATTCATACGATAAAATCGAACAGGGCGAGCTGCAAGGGGTAAGCTTTGATATAACCTCGGACAGTAAATACGATTTAATTGCGGAAAGCTATGAGCTTAATTTTTTAAATTATAACGATAGCAAAAACTATTATCGTTACCGTGTAGACATTGACACATACATGCGGTGGGCGTATGACGGCGTTCGGATAAATTCGGTTAATTTGAAAATATCCGGAAACGATTATAAATTTAAAACAGATATATATTGCGTTATGGACACTTTCCGTCCCGTATTCGTTAAACCGCAAACTTTCGGGTTTAATATGCTAAATGCGGGTAAAAGCGTACCTTACGGACAGATAATTTGTACCAAGTACGATATGACGTTGAAAAGTTTAAAATTCCAGACCGAAGGTTTTGAAATACTTTCATACGAAGTAGAAACTTACACTACGCCGCAGACGGGAACGAGTGAATTTATTACGGATAAATTCCCTGTAACTCTTGAAGCAAACAAGACTTACCAGATTAACGTGGAGGCAATTCCGCCGCAGGATTGTTTATATTACGGTTTTGACTTTGAAGCCGTTGTAGAAATAAACGGAGTTGAAATGGTTTATAATAACGTAGATACGATAGCCGGCGGCGACTTTGAGTTTATGGGCTCGGCTCTGAACTCGCTTAATGCTGATTAAAATGTTATTGCAAGAAAGCGCACGGCGGAAGTCGGGCGTTTTCTTGCAATCCGTCCGAGGGTATGTTATAATTAAAGCATGAAAACAATCGGTGAAAAAATTTACGATTTAAGAAAGCAAAAGGGCGTTTCGCAGGAAAAGCTTGCGGAAGAGCTTGACGTTTCGCGGTTGACGATTTCAAGGTGGGAAAATGATAATTCGCGCCCCACGAAAAAAAATACTAAGCGGTTATGTGAAATTTTGGGTGTGGATAAAAACTATTTTTTTAACGGATATGGCGGCGTTAACGTATTGAAAGAAGTTGCGCCCGCCGCAACGGATAATGGTTATAAGATAGTTACGGCAATTATTGTTTCTGTCGTTTTGTTGAGTTGCATTGCGGGGTGTTTTGTAGCGGGGTACGTTGCATTGATGCCTTCATACGTCAACGGACTTGATAATGCCGCTGCTAACAGATTTCGTTATATAGGTATTGTCTGTATAGTCGTTGGCGCGCTTGCACTGTTTGCGCTTGTATGTTTAATAATTATTTTTTTAAAACGCAAGAATAACGGTAAAAATAATTAGCAATTTATAAATTGTTACGTTATTTTGATACGGATGTGGCAGACAAAGAATAAAATATTATTTATAATTACGGTACGTAAACTACAGGTTGTTTGCGTACCGTTTTTAATTAATAAGGAGGGGGATATGAAAATTAAAAACAAATTTACGGTATTTTTGGTTGCAGTCGTTTTACTGCTCGCGGTTACGTGCTTTTCGGGTTGCAGTTCCATTACGGTTGATGGAAAAAAATTAAAAAATCCTACGTGTATTTATATTCAAGAAACAGGCTTTTCAAGCCATGTTGATATTTTAACGAACGGAAAAGATATTGCGAAAGTTTATTCATTTTTCGACGGTGCAAAGTTTGAATTATCCGACGAAAAACTGACTGAAAATGACGGTGATATTTATCGTGAAATATGCGTAGATATATTTTTCGGTGATATAAGTTATGCGTTTCACGTCGCCGAAAACGGTAAAACTATATGTTATTTTGGTGACGATAGTTATATTTCAACTGAAAGTGCCGTTGATTACGGCGCATTGAAAGAATATATAAAAAAGTTAAAAGAGGAAAAGTAAATTATGTTAAAACTAATTGGAGTTTTGTTTGCAGTAGGAGCTATTTCAATTTTGCCAGTTAAAGTAGTTAACGGTAGAATAAATGAAAAAAATGATTGTGTAATGACATATTCTTTTTCAAAAGAAATAGTAAATGAAAATGAAGATGAGACGGTTGAGAATGAATATTCGTTCTTATCGAGCCCATTGTCTTTTTGGGACGGGTGTGGGAGCACTTATGATATTGCTACGGTGTATACGCCAAACGGTTCAGAAGTAGAAGTATTAATTGATAAAAGAACAATGTCTCAAACAGATATAAATAATTGTAATTCAAATGGAAATAAGAAGGTCCCTCAGGCTACACTTATCGCAGACAGCACAAATAAATACAACTGCCATTCGTACGCATGGTATCAGCAATCCACAGACAATCCATACTGGATGAATGACCCGTCTAAGTATTACACCGATGGGAGTTATTATAGAACATATACGCCAAATATTAATGATAGAATTTGTTATTTCGACAAATCGGGCAATAATTTACATTCAGGCATAATAATTGATAAATATAGTGGTGTATCAAGCAGCGTATGCGGCGACGCCGATATGTATAAAGTTGTTTCAAAATGGGGTGCATGGGGGCTTTACGAGCATAGAGGTGACCAGTGTCCTTACACGTCTTCATACGGTGGTGATGCGCTTTCCGTTAGGTATTATCATAGACATAATTTTCAAAACAGTTATTCTAATACAAACACTTCACAACATATTGCTTATTGCATTTGCGGTGAAAGTATTACAGAAAATCATAATTATACTTATTCAAATAAAACTGTTACTGGTCATACCGCACTCTGCGCTTGCGGAAAAAGAGAAGTACAAACACATTTGTGGACAATGTATACAAACCCTAACTGGGGTGGACCTTATACATACGTTGAGTGCAAAGCTTGTCATTTTATTAAGAGATTAGGCGACAACGAGTTTGTGCCTGTAAGACCGTATCTGGTTAAAAATAATAAAGAAACAATATAGTATTTACTAAAAGCGCACGGCGGAAGTCGGGCGTTTTCTTGCAATTCGTCCGAGGGTATGTTATAATAAAAGCATGAAAACAATCGGTGAAAAAATTTACGATTTAAGAAAGCAAAAGGGCGTTTCGCAGGAAAAGCTTGCGAACGGCATAGCGGTTGCGCGGTACTCGGTGTCGAGGTGGGAAACCAACGCGGCTCAGCCGACCACTGAAAATATTAAAGCCTTGTGCAAATTTTTCGGCGTGGCAAGCGCTTACTTTTTTGATGGCTGCGACCAAGAGGTACAACCCGAACCCGAAGCGCAAACCGTTACATCGCCGCGCAGATTCAGCACGCTTAAAACAGTGTCCGTAGTGGCGGGTATCGTTTTGCTTATTCTTTTCGTTGCTGCGTGCGGGATAGCTGCGTACGTAGCCGTTTCGCCGGGCATGGGCGGGGAATGGAGCGAGGATATACATATCGTAAATTACGAGGGTATTATTTTTCTCGTTCTTGGAACGGTAGCCGTTGCCGTGTTGATTACTTTAACGGTGCTGTTGATTATTAAAACATTAAAAAGCAGAAAAAAGTAAAATTGATACACGCTTGCGATAAATTGATACAGAGATGTGGCAGACAAACGGAATAAAATAGATTATAATACGGAGTACATGGGGGAATGTACTCCGTAATTTTTTAGAGAGGTGGTTTATGATAGGGATAAAGAAGAAATTAATGTGTATTGCGGCGATGATGCTTGCGGTAGTTCCGTGCGTTTCTGTTGCTGCTTGCGGTAACGGAACTGCGGAGTCGAACCGCAAAGAGCAAGCTTCTTACGTTAACGAGCCGTCAGGACCGCTGGGGTTATATACCGATTTGCAGTTTTCGCTTGACGGCGAAAACGGAAAAGTGACCGCTTCGGTTAACAACAAGTTTACGCTGTTTCCGTCAACGGTAACCGTCAATATCGAGCTGTACAGGTCGGACGTATACCGCGAAGATTTCGCTTTTATGAGCCTGGCGGCAAGTAACGGCGTTCGCGACCTTGACCAAGGTGAAACGGTAAGCGCAAGCGCGTCGACGGAAGGGAAAGGGGGTTATTGGAAAGCCCGCGCATATTACCGAGTGGATAACAAGCCCCAACAGGAAAAAATAAGCGAAACGATATATTGTAGCGCAGACGGAACCAAGGCTCCCGCGACAAAGCCCGAAACCGAAGAGTTCTATATTTCCGATTTCTTTCGCTCAGACGCTGAAACCGCACAAATAGAAATACCACACCCGCAGATGCGCGACATTAATGATTTTGAAGTGATAACATGGGCTGCGCGTGTTACAGTGTCATTGGAAAACATCTTACAACTTAATGAAATAGGAAGTGCTTTCGGTATTATACAACTTTCCTCGATTGATATAGAGGCTAAGACGCATGAAGAAAAAACTATGATTTTTGGTTCGGGAGGGTGTCCCGAATTGAGCATAAATATTATTTCAAAAAACGGTACACATACGCATATATACGTTAACGGTTTACATGAAAAAGAATTAGGGGCAAACTTATTCGTTTCGTACAGTTATAAAGAAAACGACAAACAAGTTACTAAATATTTTAACGGTACGGTTGTAAACGATACGACAAAGTCCGTAATTGAATTGGGGAATAATATATTTTATCAGCAAAACAGAAAAGTATAAAGTTAAAACAAAGGAGTAAGATTTTATGTTAAATACTATTGCAATTACATTAGCAGCAATTATGATTCCGACATCACCGGTAAATGCCATGATGCCCGAATCGACTTTATCAATCTGTGAGCCGACTGCTTACATTCAGCAAGAAAGAACGGCGACGGGCATAATACATACCCCTAACGGGTCAGAGGTAAATGTGTTGTATCCTTCGGATGAGGTAACGGATTCCACGCTTGATTTTTATACTCATTATTTTGACGGTAGCGGCGGTGGGTATAGCGGAGATTATACTAACATTAACGGAGAAACAGTGACTTTAAAAGATAAAAATATCCGACGCATAGGGGACCCTACTACGAGATATAATGGAATAGCGTTTGCTTTCTATATGTATTGGGAAATAGATTATCCGTTAGATTATGAAAGAGTAGCGTGCGAAATCAGAGATATTAGTCCTTATTTAAATGACCATAGCTATGAAATTGTTGACGAACCTAAGGCAAACGATATTGTGTGCTACTATTCGGACGAGGGCATTTTAACTGCGGGGGTAATACTTGAAGTGGCTGAAAGTGAAGCTGGCAATCCGTCTGGTAAAGAACCTTTCGTAAAACAATTAAGTAAGTTAAAAGTGTTGACTAAATGGGATAGATTTGGCGTTTATGAACATAGGGGTGATTATAGTCCTTATTTATCTAACTTTGCTACCGAATACGTAACTACTTCGGTATCGGTTGGTGTACAATATTTAAGAAGACATACACATTCTTACACTCAAAAATACGTTGCCGACGGTGATAAGTATCATAAGGCTTATTGTAAATGCGGAGATTATTCTGTAAATCCGCATATTTGGATACGCGGGTCAAACAGACAAAAATATTGCGAGTATTGTTTTTATCGTACGTCGGGATTTCCGTTTTTGACCGATACTTTAAATTTGGATTATAATGACGTCGATTATAAAAGCTTACATAAAAATTAAACCGATTAAGTAACAGCACAAGCCGAGCGGAGTTTTCGTTCGGCTTGTGTTTTAAGCGTAATTGTTGTTGCAATATGTAAAAAGTTGTGTTATACTTTTTAATATGGAAAGATACGTTGCGTTCGATATTGGCGATAAGCGCATAGGCGTTGCAATTTCAGACCCGTTCAATACATACGCTCTGCCGTCGGAAACCTATTTTCGCAAGGGCTTTAAAGAGGACGTTGCGGCGGTTGCCAAAATTGCAAAGGATAAGGGCGCAACCAAAATAATTTGCGGTCTGCCCGTAAATTTCGACGGCAGCAGAGCCCTGCAAACCGAAAAAACCGAGCGGTTTATCGCGGCTTTGAAGGAAGCCACCGCAACGGAAATAATTTGCGAGGACGAGCGGTTTACTACGCAAATGGCGCACGAAACGCTGATAAGCGAGGGTATGCGCAGGGAAAAGCGGAAAAATTTTGTGGACGCGCTTGCCGCGGCGAACATACTTGACAACTTTCTATCAAAACTTAAAGGAGTATAAAATGAGCGAAAACGAAATTATGGACGAAGAGGAAGAAAGCGAAATTATCGAGCTTGTCGACGACGCGGGAAAGATAATTAAATTCAAGCTGTTGGACGTGACCGAATACAAGGGCGAAAAATATACGCTGCTGCTTGCGGCGGAGCCGAGCGAGGAAATTGCCGACGACGAGGTGGTTATTTTCCGCCTCAACGAAAAGGAAGAAACTCTTGAGCCGATAGAGGACGAAGCCCTCCTCGAAGAGGTGTTCGAATTCTATCAGAACGAGGCGGACGAATCGGAAGAAAATTAATTAAGGCGGCGGATATGCCGCGGCAGGTGTACAAATGACGGACAATTACGAAGTTTTTATATCCTTTAAAAACCGCGACGGCTCTGGCAACCAGACGCGCGACAGCGAAATAGCCAAAGATTTGTTCGACGAGTTTTCGCGCGCGGGTATACCCGCGTTTTTCAGCAATGTAAAGCTTCTTGAGCTGGGCTCGGCGGCGTACAAGGCCTCGATAGAAAAAGCGATTGACCAGGCCCGGGTAATGGTGGTTATAGGCACCTGCGCGGAGTATCTCGAAACCGAATGGGTGACGTACGAGCGCGAGTCATTCCACAACGATATTCTTTCCGGGCTGAAAAAGAACGCGTGTATAGTGCCCTATCTCGGCGCGTTCGAGAGCACGCGTATTCCGAGAAGTCTGAGGGGCTATGAAACCTTTTCAACCGAAAGCCACGCCGCGGCGGACGTCGTGAAGTTTGTCGCTAACTTTATGAAAAGCTCGCAAAAAGCAGCCGAGGCGGAGCGTCCCAAATCGGTTATTACCGGTATGGCGGCTTCGACTTACAAGGCGGACGCGGGGCACGAATTCAGACGGCTGAAAATTCAGTCGGACTACACCAAGCCTGCGGATATGCCCGCAATAAAATACGTTTTAAGCAAGCTTTGCAAGCCGTCGGTTAAAATTCTCGACGCGGGCTGTGCGTACGGCTTTGTTACTAAGGACAGATTTGCGGATATAGAAAATTCATTTACCGTCGGCCTCGATTTCAATGAAAAATGCCTCGACTACGCGCGCAAACACAATTCCGCCGACAATATAGTCTACGAATACTGCAATTTTGAGGCGGAGGACTTCGAGGATACGGTTGAAAACATTATGCAAAAGCACGGTGTTGAAAGCTTCGATATTATCTTTTCGTCGCTGGTTATCCACCACCTGAAAAACCCGAACAAATTTTTAAAGCGCGTAAGGCGCTATCTTGCAAAGGACGGGTTTATCATTTTAAGGGGCTCTGACGACGGCTCGATAGTCAGTGTCAACGACGACGGGCTTATACAGAAAATAGTTGATTTACATATATCGACCGAGGGCGTTTCGGACCGGCACAACGGCAGAAAAATTTACGCGCAGCTTCTCTCAAGCGGATATAAAAACGTGAAGATGATGAACTACGTAAAAGAGATTTCGGGCATGGATATAGACGAGCGGAACGATATTTTCGAGGAAAGGTTCGCTTACCGCCGCAACTATTTAAAGTCGCTTTGCGACAAGAATCCATACGATATGGACAGAAAAAATAACCTCGAATATATGGACTTTGCTCTGGAGTGTCTTGAAAACAAGTTTTCCGAGGACGCATTTTGGTATTGCGAGATAGATTTCGTGGGCGTCGCGCAGAAAAAGTAAATTTTAAATAATTTTAAAAAGTGTTTCAAACAAAACGAAAAGGGGTATAAAATAACTGAACGAAGAGTGAGGCAAATAACCCCGTCTCCGAAATAAAATTTATAAGGAGAATTTATTATGAAACACTATTTGCAAAGAAAAAAAGACAATGCCGAGTTAAGCCTGTTCGATGCGTTCGACGACTTTTTCCGCCCCGCGTTTTTTGACGAGGTAAACGATTTGAAAACCAACATCAAGGAAACCGGCAAGGGCTACGAGCTTGCAGTCGAGGTACCCGGCTATAAGAAGGAAGAAATAAAGGTATCTCTCGAAAACGGTTATCTCACTGTTTCCTGCGCAAGGAACAACAGCGAGGAAAACAAGGGCGAAGACAGATGGCTGAGAAAGGAAATAAGCGAGAGCTGTTCGAGGAGCTATTATGTCGGCGAGGACATAACTCAGGAGCAGATAAAGGCGAAATACGAGAACGGAATTTTAAATTTGTGCGTTCCCAAATCCGCGCCTAAGCAGATTAAATCGAACTATATCGATATAGAATAAACAATACGCGCCGCCGAAAGCGGCGCGTATTTTTGTAAAAAGCGTTTAAAAAGCTTTACAACAGAAAAAATTTTTGCTAAAATATCAAAGCTATAAAAATTCACACTCGGAAGGCGGGCGTTCCGTGACGGTAAAATTTTTCAGTGCCGTAATAAACGCCGTACAAAAACCGCGCTTTCGGGGAGGTAAAACGGAGGAATTAAAATGGCGGTTATTTCAATGAAACAGCTGCTCGAAGCGGGCGTACACTTCGGGCACCAGACGAGAAAATGGAACCCCAAAATGGGCAAGTACATTTATGCGGAGCGCAACGATATTCACATTATCGATTTGCAGATTACCGTTGGACTTATCGAAGAGGCGTACAAATTCGTAGTCGAAGCGGTTAAGGCAGGCAAGAGTATTCTTTTCGTAGGTACGAAAAAGCAGGCTCAGGACGCGGTCAAGGAAGAGGCGGAGCGCTGCGGTATGTACTACGTAAATTCGCGCTGGCTGGGCGGCACGCTTACCAACTTCAAGACAATCCGCTCGCGCGTGGACAGAATGGTCAAGCTTGAAAAAATGGAGCTTTCGGGCGAGTTCGACCTGCTTCCCAAAAAGGAAGTTGCAAAGCTTAAAGAGGAAATGGGCAAGCTTCAGACAAATCTTAACGGTATAAGAGATATGAGTAAGCTTCCCGGCGTTATGTTCGTGGTAGACCCTCATAGCGAGGACATCGCGGTCAAGGAAGCGAGAAAGCTTAATATCCCCATCGTGGCTATCACCGACACCAACTGCGACCCCGACCTTATCGACTGCGTAATCCCCGGTAACGACGACGCTATCCGTGCGGTTAAGCTTATTTCGTCGGTTATCGCAAACGCGGTTATCGAGGCTAATCAGGGCGAGACCCCCGTTCTCGAGGTCGTTGAAAACGACGGCGATATGTCTATCGAAGAAGTAGTTGCCGCTGCGGACGAGAATACCGCAGAGGTTAAAGAGGAGGAATAATATATGGCATTCACGGCTAAGGACGTTATGACCCTCCGCGAGAAGAGCGGCGCGGGTATGTTAGAGTGCAAGAAGGCGTTGACCGACGCCGACGGCGATATGGAGGCCGCAGCCGAGCTTTTGAGAAAGCGCGGCATTGCAAAGGCGATTAAGAAAGAGGGCAGAATTGCAGCCGAGGGTGCGGTAGGCGCGTTCGTATGCAATAAATGCGGCGCAGGCGTTCTCGTTGAGATTAACTGCGAAAGCGACTTCGTTTCCCGCGGCGACAAGTTCCACGAGATAGTGGATGCGGTTGCCAAGGTTATCGCTACCGATAAGCCCGCCGACGTTGACGCGCTGAA
>CATJZR010000183.1 GCA_949745625.1 uncultured Eubacteriales bacterium
CTTTTCGTCGTCGGCTTAACGTAACATTCGAGCCATTCGTTTAACCATTCTTTGTATTGCATAAAGTTTATCTCCTATTGTAGACTATAATAATTTTAATATAATTTCGAATTTTCTTTCACCTCGTGAACACAAAAAAGCCGCACGTTTTTCGTGCGACTCGTAATTAAAATATATAAAAGAGCCAAAAAGAACATTCAGTCTTTCTGACTCATTATCGAACTTGCTATTTGCTTATGTTTTTACTTAATCCCCAAGGATATTTATCTTGAAGTAAATGACTGAGCAAAAACGCAAGCGCAACACCGTATTGCGCCGCATATACGCATTTTAATTAATCTTTATTGGTTTTGAGTATTTGCATAAATACTTCCGACGGCACCTCTACAGAGCCTATCGAGCGCATACGCTTTTTACCCTCTTTCTGTTTTTCAAGCAGCTTTTTCTTGCGGGTTATGTCGCCGCCGTAGCACTTGGCAAGCACGTCCTTTCTGACCGCCTTTACCGTCTCGCGCGCAATAATCTTGCCGCCTATAGCAGCCTGCACGGGCACCTCGAAAGGCTGCCGGGGGATTCCTTCCTTTAAATTTTCGCATAGAGTGCGCCGCGGTTATAAGCCGAATCCTCGTGCACTATCATAGAAAGTGCGTCGCACACCTCGCCGTTTAAAAGTATATCAAGCTTGGCAAGCTTGCTTTTTTCGTAGCCGATAAGCTCGTAATCAAAGCTTGCATAGCCGCGCGTGCGCGATTTGATGCTGTCGAAGAAGTCGAAAATTATTTCGTTCAGAGGAAGATTGTATTCAAGGCGGACTCGGCTTGCGTCAAGATAAGTCATCTGTAAAAACGTGCCCCGCTTTTCCCGGCACAAGTCCATAATCTGGCCGAGATAGTCGGGCGGGGAATATATGTCCGCCTTGACAATAGGCTCTTCCAGATGCTCTATTTCAGACTGCGGCGGCAGGTGCGAGGGGTTGTCCACGAAAACAACCTCGCCGTCGGTCTTAACCACCTTATAGCTTACGGAAGGCGCGGTGGTTATAATTTCAAGCCCGAACTCGCGCTCGATACGCTCCTGTATGATTTCCATGTGCAGCAGCCCCAAAAAGCCGCAGCGGAAACCGAAGCCGAGAGCCACGGAATTGTCGGGCTCGAAAATAAGCGAGGCGTCGTTAAGCTGTAATTTTAAAATTGCTTCCTTTAAGTCGTTGAACCTGCTGCCGTCAAGAGGGTAAATTCCGCAGAACACCACGCTCTGCACTTTTTTGTAACCGGGCAACGGCTCGGCTGCGGGCGCGTCCGCGTTGGTTACGGTATCGCCGACGGCGACGTCCAGAATAGACTTTATCGACGCGGCGATATAGCCGACCTCGCCCGCGTAAAGTCCGTCTTTGGGACAAAGGTTGGGACTGAACGTGCCTACCTCGACAACATCGTAAATTTTATCGGAGCGGAAGGTCTTTATCCTGTCGCCCGCCTTGATTGCGCCGTCCTTTACGCGCACGAACAGAATTACGCCCTTGTAGTTGTCGTAATAGCTGTCGAAAATAAGCGCTTTAAGCGGAGCGTTTTCGTCGCCCTGCGGCGCGGGAAAATACTTGACTACGCTTTCAAGCACATCCTCTATACCTATTCCCTCTTTGGCTGAAACGAGCGGCGCGTACGACGCGTCAAGCCCGATTACGTCCTCAATTTCCTTTTTGGCGTCGTCGGGACGCGCGGACGGTAAATCGATTTTGTTTATTACGGGAAGTATTTCAAGATTGTTTTCAAGCGCAAGGTAGACGTTTGCAAGCGTCTGCGCTTCGACACCCTGCGAAGCGTCGACGATTAAAATCGCTCCCTCGCACGCGGCAAGCGAACGCGAAACCTCGTAGGTAAAGTCGACGTGACCCGGAGTGTCTATTAAATTGAAAACGTATTCCTGTCCGTCTTTCGCCGTATAGAACATTCTCACGGGCGTAAGCTTTATGGTTATGCCGCGCTCGCGCTCTATGTCCATAGAATCTAAAAGCTGGTTTTCCATATCGCGCTTTGAAACCTGCCCCGTCTTTTCGATAAGGCGGTCGGCAATCGTGCTCTTGCCGTGGTCGATATGCGCTATTATACAAAAATTGCGGATATTGTTTTTCATAATACTCCAAATAAAATTATTGCCGTAACGCCCGCCGCCACCCCTGCGGCAAACAGGCATGCGAAAACTATATTCAATACTTTGAAACGCTTAATTTCGGAACGCGAATTATGTATGGCAAACCCCAGACAACCCGAGGATATTCCGATTGTCCCAAAAGTGCAGCCGATTATAGCGACGGTACCGAAAACGCTGACTACAAGTTGGGCTATAGCTCCCGAGGGATTATCCGCAACTGAATTACGGCACTCCACCGCCGCTACAACAAGGTAAAAATCAAGCCAGCATAAAAAACAAACGGCAATAAAAAATACGGCTAAAACTACGGTTATTACTATTAATTTTTTTTTGCCTTCCAGCTTATATACGAAACCCTCGTTTTCGCATTCGCTATCGTTGCGCCCGAAAATAAAGCGGCGCAGCCTAAGCAGAAAACGGCGACCGCGTTTATCGGCGTTTTGAAGCGGGGACTCACGCGTGTCTGACGCATTTTCCATATCGACGTCCTGATTTGAGTTTTTCGGTTCCATAGATTAATTTTAACTTAATTTTTGTATAAAGTCAATTTCTATTTTGTTGCAATTCCATTATAAAAAATGTATAATCTTTTTCGAGGGTTAGTTTATGACAATTTATTCGCTAAGCGCAGCCAAAGTTTTCGGCTGGGAGCATTTAACCTTTATTGCAATTTTATTGGCGGTGGGCGCAGGCAGCCTCGTTTTCGTAAAACTCAAAGTCAAGTC
>CATJZR010000184.1 GCA_949745625.1 uncultured Eubacteriales bacterium
TGCTCCGCCGTCGGCTCGATATTGATAGCGCAGTCGGCAAATACCGCAACGCCGTCGGGGTTGTAAGTGTTTTTACCCTCGGGCGCAATCATAATAAAGCAGCTAGATACCGTTTTAATACCGGGCGCGGTCTTTACGACCTGTAAACCGGGACGAACCGTATTTGCCGTTGAATGGCAAGCTCCTGAAACGTATCCGTCCACGTAGCCCGCTTTAAGCATAAGCGCGCCGAACATTGTCCTGTCCTTCGCCTGAGCGAGCGCCTCCTCTTCTGTCATTCCCTTAGCTTTTCTGACCTCGTACAGAATTTTTGCGTATTTCTCGGTTGTATCCGACGTGAGCGGGTCGACGAGCGTTATGCCCGTAATATCCGTGTCGGGAGCAACCTTCTTGCACTCTGCTTCGTTGCCTATAAGAACAATTTTTGCAATTCCCTCTTTCGTTATTTTAGCAGCCGCCTCTACGACGCGCTTGTCCTCTCCTTCGCAAAGCACGATAGTCTTTTTGTTTGCCGCCGCTTTCGCCTTGATTTCATCAAGTAATGACATAGGATTCTCCTTAAAACACTTTATTTATCCGCGCGGTTGTTGTATAATGGATTAGCGGATACATTTTACTGCAATATTATATATTAAAAAAACGGAATTGTAAAGTTTATAATGAAAATTTTGGCAATAATTTGCGAGTTCAATCCATTCCACAACGGACACCGATATTTAATCGAACAAGCGAAAGAGACAACGCACTGCGACGCCGTGCTATGTATAATGAGCGGAAGCTTTACTCAACGCGGCGAGATGTGCGTACTCGACAAATACACACGCGCAAAGCATGCCGTTTTGAGCGGAGCAGACTGCGTTATCCAGCTACCCGCCGCATTTGCCGTCGCGCCTGCGGAAATCTTCGCAAAGGGGGCGATAAAGATTCTTTCCTCGATTCCCGATGTGAGCCTACTTGCATTCGGCTGCGAACACGGAAGCAATCAAAGCTTTATCGGCGCAGTAGCTTCCTTGTCGAACGAATCGGAAAAATTCAAAGCGGTTTTAGCCGACAATCTGTCAGATGGCGAAAGCTATGTTAAAAGCTATGCAGCAGCATTTACGGCATGCGGCGGTGACGGCAGTCTGATTACCTCTCCTAACAATATTTTGGGGCTGGAATACACTAAGGCGATTTTAAGTGCAAAAGCAAATATCGATATAGTACCTATCAAGAGAATTGGCTCGGGATACAAAGATGACGCTATAAAGAATAACTACTCTTCCGCAAGCGCTATTCGCGCCCACATGGACAGTAAGCAAATAAAAAGCAACGTGCCGAAGCACGTATTCGAGGATTTGAAAAACATACGAAACGATGAATATGAGACCTCACTCAGGCACTTCCTTTTTAGCACCGATATTCGCAATTTAAGACGAATTTACGGTTGTACCGAAGGGCTTGAAAATAAA
>CATJZR010000185.1 GCA_949745625.1 uncultured Eubacteriales bacterium
CAAATAAATATGCTCAGTCAATGGCGGCAAAGAGAGAGGCGGAAGCCAAAGGGGGGAAAAAGAAATGAGAAAGTCAACATTAAGCGGAATAACTGCGGTATTACTTGCCGGAGCATTAGCGGCGGGGGGATGTTGCGCGGGTTATGCATCGAGAAACGCCGACGGCAAGTGGTTTAAAAACAGCGACTTGTCAACGTGGCATTGGTCGGACAAATCGCCTGCGGACGATAATAAAGAGCCGCCTAATTCGGGCGAGCTTGTCAACGGTATCGAGAGTAACGGAATAAAACTTCTGTCGGCGCGCATATCACCCGAGGATTACGAAGAATATGGAATAGATACGTATGCAAACACTGCATACAGTATGACGGCTATCGTCAACGAGGACGCCGCGGATAAAAGCGTTTTGGGTACAATACGTTGGAAAAACAGTTCAAGCGCATGGGCAAATGGAAAGAATTTGCTTGACTATGTAACGTTTAATCAAACTGTCGAGTACGGGCTTGATTTTACGCTTACGGTCAAACAGGAGTTTGGCGAACCCGTAGAATTCGAAGTTTATTCGGTAATGGATAGAGCGGTTAAAGCAGTATGTCAAATAGATTATTTGAAAGAAATGCAATCTTTTTCGGCAGTAATTAATCCTTCGATACCGTCGAGTAATTCTGGGCGGCTTTATGTCGGCGACAAAACAAACAACGTCGAAATAGTCCCTACGTACGGCGTTGGAACCGTCACCGGCAGTATATCAAATCTCAAATTGCGCATGATATATAATTCAGCATTAGCTGAACCTTTGACTTCGCGTTTGAATGGAAATTCCTTAACAAGCGGCTATCTGGTAAGACCAACAGGTTTTACTGTCAACGGTGCGCAAGACGGCTTTAAATTTCCTTTGACTGTATCTACTTTTTTAACAGGTACGGGCAACGCCGAAATGGCAAACATTATGATAAATAATACCATATATGAAAAAAGTTGGTATGAGGGAACGGGCGTTCCGAGCGGAGCTCTTGCAGGTATTTCTTCAATAACGTATACAGTTACATATACTTACGGAAGTGATTACAGCATAGAAAAAAGTTACCGCACGGATACAGTTCATAATTTCCGTAGAGATGGGGTTTCGGCGATAAAAACCATAACAAATATTGCTATGGATAAAAATAATATCGTTGTACTTCCAAATTAAATAGCGTGGTGCAATTATGAAAAATAGACAGATACGAAGCAAATCAATAATAGTATTTATAATTCTGTTAATGCTTGTAATTGCGGTTATTGGCGGGCGGGGTATAAACTCCGCCTTTGCTGATACTTCAAATTATAGTGACGTATTAAGTGATTTGCGGGAAGATAATAGTTTTGATATAAGTGCCTATCCTGACGCTCCGAGAGATTATTCTATAAGGGTAATTCAAATAGCCGAAAGTACAACAGGTGAATTATTTTTATACACTTATCAGCCTTGCCAAAATGTAAGGAAGTTGACTGCGACCAAAATAAATATGTCGCTTACGGATAAAATGGGCGGCAAGCTGGATAACGGCGAAGAGCTTTCCCCCGCAGACCGCCCGAAGCCGTATAAATTAGAGCTGCTTAATTCGGACAGTGTATTCTGTAAGTATAAGGTTAAGGACTTTAACGTTAGCCGCGACAATATCCGTTATTACAATATAGCGAGCATATACCGCGATTACATAGACGGAATAGACAAGCAGACAGGCAACGACAATACTATAAATTCGGTATCGTTTAAAGTCGGTAAGCTATACGTAGCAATAACCGATAACGGTACAGTTAAATATTACTGCACCGAACGCGACGTAATAACAGTAACGGATAAATACTTGGGTTTTATGCGTTATACCGAGGGTTA
>CATJZR010000186.1 GCA_949745625.1 uncultured Eubacteriales bacterium
CTGCGTTTCGCATGCGTGCATTAAAAACTGCCCCAAGGGCGCGGTTTCCATACAGAACGGCAGAGCGTTTATCGACCAGAGCAAGTGCATAAAGTGCGGCAAATGCAAGGCGGCATGCCCTTACGACGCGATTGCGCACCACGTACGTCCCTGCGCGCAGGCTTGCGGCGTTAAGGCGATTTCATCAGACAAATACGGCAGGGCGCATATCGACAACGATATATGTGTGGCGTGCGGGCAGTGTATGTCCGCGTGTCCTTTTGGTGCGATAGCAGACAAGTCCCAGATATATCAGCTTATCAAAGCTATAAAAAACGGCGACGAAGTGGTGGCGGCGGTCGCGCCCGCCATAATAGGTCAGTTCGGCGCTAAGGTGACGCCGGGCAGAATGAAATCGGCGCTTTTGGCACTGGGCTTTAAAGACGTTTACGAGGTGGCAGTCGGCGCGGACGTCGGCTGCGTTGCGGAGGCGCACCACTACGTTAAAGAGGTTACCACGGGTGAAATTCCGTTCCTTTTCACAAGCTGCTGTCCTGCGTGGGCGGTGCTTGTCAAAAAGCAGTTCCCCGACCTCGCTCCGCGCGTTTCCGAGGAGCTTACTCCTATGGTCGCAACTGCCCGCTCGATAAAGGTCAACCGTCCCTCTGCAAGGGTGGTGTTTATAGGCCCCTGCGCGGCAAAGAAGTTAGAAGCGTCGAGAAGGACGGTACGTAGTTACGTTGATTTCGTAATTACATTCGAGGAGCTTGCCGGTATGTTCGACGCTAAGGGCATTAAGCTCGAAGAGCTTGAAGAGTTGCCAGTCGAAATCAAGGCAACGGGTGCCGGCAGAGGCTACGCGTGTGCGGGCGGCGTTGCGGGAGCGATTGAACAGTGCATCAACGAATACTATCCCGAAGCGGAAGTGAAAATCCAGCACGCGGAGGGGCTTGCCGACTGTAAAAAAATTCTTATGCTTGCCAAGGCGGGCAAGCTTGACGGCTATATGATTGAGGGCATGGGCTGCCCGGGCGGCTGCGTTGCGGGCGTTGGCACGCTTATTCCGCCCGAAAAGGCGAAGGCGGTCGTCGATATGACGGTAAAAGCAAGCGAAAAGAAGGTGCCCGACAAGGATTTGGAAAACCTTGCGCAGCAGCTTTCGGGTATGAATTAATCTATTAAGGGCAAAAATTTTATTATGTTTGACAGTGCAATTATAGGCGGCGGGCCCGCGGGTATTTCCGCCGCAATCAATTTAAAGCTGCTCGGCAAAACCTTCGTGTGGTTCGGCAGCGCTTCTAAAAAGGTTGAGCGTGCGGAGCTTATTAAAAATTACGTGGGTTTTCCTGCTGTTGCCGGCGGTTCTCTTGCAAAAGCTTTCAAGGAGCATACCGAGAGTATGGGCATAGAGGGCGTTGATGCCGTGGTAACGGGTGTTTACCAAACGGACGGCTATTTCACTTTGCTTGCGCAGGACGCAAGTTACGAGGCACGCACGGTAATTCTATGCACGGGCGTAGAGACGTCCAGGCCCATAGAGGGTGAGGAGGAGTTCCTCGGCCGAGGCGTCAGCTATTGCGCTACATGCGACGGCTTTCTCTATAAGGGAAAAAAAATAGCCGTGCTTTGCACCGACAAAAAATTCGAGCACGAGGCGGAATTCCTTGCCGGACTGTCCGAAAAGGCTTATGTAATTCCTCTCTACAAGGGCTATGAAATAAAATCAGATAAGGCGGAGATAATCGTTAAAAGGCCCGTTTCGGTTACCGGGGATATGCGTGTGCGCGCGTTAAATTTCAAGGACGGCAGTCTGGATGTCGACGGTCTGTTTATTTTAAGAGGTTCGGTTTCGCCCGCCACGTTACTGCGCGGACTGAAAA
>CATJZR010000187.1 GCA_949745625.1 uncultured Eubacteriales bacterium
CGATATTTTGGAAGACAACGGCGTGTTCTGGCAGACGGGCGAGCTTGGCGCGGTAGACGCGGGCGGCGGCGGCACGGTGGCAATGTATATTGCAAATCTCGGCATAGAGACGGTGGACGTAGGCGTGCCCGTGCTTTCTATGCACGCACCTTACGAGCTTAGTTCAAAGGCCGACGTTTACGCGCTGTACAAGGCGTGTTGCGCATTCATAAAATAAAACCAAAAGACAACGGAAATCCGTTGTCTTTTTAATTTGTGTTTTTTCTCATTTTAGCGGCTTGCAGCAGTGAAAACGTCGACAGTGCTATCAACAGCGACCATATAGCGAACGAGCTTACGGCGCAAAGCGTGAACATGTCCGAGTCCATTCCTCCGCCGAAGGTTACAATAAGAGTGTATTGAAGGGAGAGCACCGAAACGAGCGCATCGACGAAGTTTACCGTTTTGAGTATCCTGACGCTTAAATGCCGTCCCTTACGCGTCTTAATGACGTTTATTGTTGATATTACTATTTTATAGGCCGTGTACGCTGCCGTAGCAATGGCGGGAATGGTCGTAAAGTCTATTGCTTTCTTCTGCTGCACCATCAGAGTAATCGGCGCAATCAGGGTAAAATCTATTGCTAACAGAAATACGCTTTGCACCAAATACAGTTTTTTTCTCGCGGCTTCCTTTTGTCCGTTTGGCAATTTCTTTTTGTGAAAAGCTCTTTCCGAGAATATGACGTACGCTCTTATACAAAGCAGCAGTGCGTAATATACGGCAATTCCGAAATTCCATACCGACTTATAGGCAATACCTAAAAATGCGTTGTAAAAAGTGAATACCGCCGTGGCTGAAAAAGAAAGCGCCGAAAAGATAAACGTACGGAAAACGTAGTCGTTTTTAATTTTATTTATAAATTTTCCTGCTCTTTCTTCGTCTTTCATTTTGTTTACGTTAAATGACGTCTGCCGTCAGTAATTCGTTGCCCTTTTCAAGCAGATTCGCCAGTCTTTCTTCGGTTTCGTCTATAACGGGCAACAGCGCTTTCGTCTTTCTTGCAACAAGCTTTTTGTAGATAAAATAATTTATGCAGCAAAGCGCAATTCCTGCAACGCCGAGAATTATACCTCCGGCGAATGCGGGAACATTATTTTGCGTAAGCATTGTAAGGCACATTCCTCCGCCCAGTACGAGGGTCGCAATACATCCGAAGATATAAGCAAAAACGCTTGCGCCCGCAGTTTTTGCGCGATTCAGTCCGTTGACGGTTTCAAACGTACCTTCCGCCTGCCGTTCCAGCTTGGTAAGCTCTTGCTTGTGCTTTTGCCGTCTGTCGCGTTTAAGCGACAGCGTTACTCCGTCAGTTAGCGTAGGCGAGGTGGAGGTTACCTCCCAGCCGAACGCCTCGTACATGTCTATTGCCTTGGTTTGGTCCTTTGCTTTTACCGTTTTGGTTTTGTATTCGTAAGAAATGAAGTCTTTTTCCTGCATTTTGCACCTTCTTAATTTTAATTCTGTCCCGTGCAATGTCCGCCGCCGCGCGTTTCGGTTGACTTTTCCGCGAGACAAGTGTATCATACAATACAAACCGAAATAAATCAACGCAATGAATACTGCGTGAGACACGTTCGGTCGAAGTGTAAGAGAAAATAAGACGAAAGCGAGGTTTTTGTATCATGGATTACGCCCCCGAAGAATATACCAGACACTATATAGTTCAGGCTCTTTTCAAGTTGATGAGCGAATACCGTTACGATAAAATAAGCGTAACGGATTTAGCGCGAAAAGCGGGCGTGGGCAGGGCGACCTTTTATCGCTATTTCAAAAGTAAGGAGGACGTAATTCTCTTTTACTTCGCGCATAATA
>CATJZR010000188.1 GCA_949745625.1 uncultured Eubacteriales bacterium
CAATGAGATGCGAAGTATATGGACGAGCTGAGATTATACCCTTTGAATCGGCAACGTAATTGTTGAGCGATAGGCAAAGAGATTTTTTCGGCATTCCTTATTATGGGAGTGTCTTTTATTTTTTCGGCGGTAGAAGGAGGCATTTTGTTTCACTTTTCACTTTTATCGTCGTATCTGACAGAAACCGACGAGGGCTACCTCTACAAGGACGTGTGGACGGAATACGCAGCGGATTTGCTTTCGTCGGTATTCCTGTACGCCGCTATTGCGCTTGCCGCCGTGCTTATAGCCGTGGGAATTTTCGTAAGATTAAAAAAGCCCGAAGCTTTCCCCTCGTTTTTTAAGGTAGCCGCAACCTGCGCAATTACCTTTGCTGTTACGGTAATACTGACGATGGTTTCAATCGGCTTTGCAAAGATAGCCGAAAAGGGCTACGCGCAGAGAGAGAACGGACTTCTGGAATTAGTCCCTCCGCTCGTACTCGGCGGAACAATCGTAGTGGGAATAACCGCTGCGTACCTTTCCCGCTTCTTTTCCCCCAAGGCGTATAAAATTACGCTTATAACCTCGCTTTCCTGTATAGGCGCGGCGTTTATCGCAACGGTGACGTGCCTGATAATCTACTTTACGCAGACGGTTTCGGGCGACGGCTGGTACGGCGAGAAAATTGACCAGCTTGCGCTTTATCTGACCGCGGGCGGACTGATTGTCCTTATCATAGGCGCGGCGATACTGTCCGATTTTAAAAATACAACCCGCTTCGACAGCCGTTGCATCGCGCTTGCGGGAATATGTATCGCGCTGTCTTTCGCACTGTCTTACATAAAAATGTTTTCAATGCCGCAGGGCGGCTCTGTAACGCTTGCGTCGCTTTTGCCGGTAATGCTGTTCGCACTCGTCTACGGACCCAAGAAGGGAATTTTCGTCGGCTTTATTTACGGCGCTTTACAGGCAATGCAGAACCCCTATCTTATCCACCCCGCCCAGTTCCTTTTGGATTATCCTGTAGCTTTTGCAACCGTAGGACTTGCGGGCGCGTTCAATAAAATAGCCAAGCTTGAAAAATTGCCGCAGGTAAAGTTTGCGCTCGGCGCTATAACAGCCGGCATATTGAGATTTGCCGCGCACGTTTTCTCGGGCGTGTTCGCATTCGGCGCGGACGCAGGCGGGCAGAACCTCTGGGCTTACAGCACCGCTTACAACAGTTTTGTTTTCGTGGATATTGCGATAGTTATCGTTGTCGGCGCGCTTATACTCTCGTCAAAGAACTTCGTAAAGCGTATTGAGGTTTACGCGGGAGTTAAAAAGAACGCCCCCTCTGAGAACACCGAAACCGAAAATTAAATCATACGGGCAACTAATTCCCGCGCGGGCGCATATGCGCCCGCGCGGCATTTTTTAATTCATTTCAATTTCATATCTTTAAATCTGTAAGTTAAATAATAAAAATGCGCAACAAGTTTTTCATCCCGTTTCATAAGTAATAAATGTAATTCATAATTCTTTCCGTCTTTATACAGCTCATATTCTCTTATATAAGCATTTATAGGACTGCACTCCTGTTTTACAACTTCCGCGCCTTTTAATATAACCGTTTCTTTAAAGTCAAACGTCAGATATATGTCATTGTCAACGGTTTCTACGCCTATAATATTTGCTTCTTCAAAAATAAAAGACAAAGAATATAAAAACGGATGATATTTTAATTGTTCACAAACCGTAAGTCCACTTTCCGCCTGCTTGGAAACTTTATAGCTGTTATCGTATGTTTTGTAAATATTTTTTTGCTTGC
>CATJZR010000189.1 GCA_949745625.1 uncultured Eubacteriales bacterium
ACGGCGTTCACGAAAATCATCATCTGTGAAATTGCGGTGTTGACCTTCATTGACTCATAATCTTCGCCGACTTTTTTGACCGTCTGATTATAAATTTTTGTAAGGCTGTCGTTGGCCTTAGGGGATATTGCTTTAAGCTCGAAGTAAAGACGGTGTATTCTGTCGATAAACTTTTTCACGCCCTCAATATTTGCGGTGTTCCAAGGCTTAGTATCAGCAACGGGACCCATAAACATTTCGTACATTCTCAGCACGTCCGCGCCGTATTCGGCGACTATGTCGTTGGGATTGATTACGTTTCCGAGGCTCTTCGACATTTTGTTGCCGTCCTCGCCGAGCACGATTCCTTGATGGAACAGTTTTTTGAACGGCTCTTTACAGGGTACGAGTCCCTTGTCGAACAGAAAATTGTTCCAGAACCGCGAATATAGCAGGTGCCCTACCAAATGCTCTTTTCCGCCCACGTAGAAATCGACGGGCATCCAGTACTTCAAAAGTTCGTAATCTGCAAACTTATCGTCGTTGTGCGGGTCGCAATATCTTAAAAAGTACCACGCCGAGCCTGCGGAGCCGGGCATAGTGGTGGTTTCTCGCTTGCCTTTGATACCGTTTACGGTAACGCTTACCCAGTCTTTAGCATTTTCAAGCGGCGCCGCGCCGTTATGCGCCTTGTAATCGTCCATTTCGGGAAGAGTGAGGGGAAGCTCGCCGTCGTCAAGCAACACCGTTTCGCCGTTATCGAGGTGAATAACAGGCAACGGCTCGCCCCAGTACCGCTGACGCGCAAATATCCATTCGCGCATTTTATAAGTTACGGTTTTTTTACCGCATTTATGCTCGACAAGCCACTGCGCCATTTTATCGATAGCCTGCTGTTTGTTCAAACCGTTTAAAAAGTCTGAATTAATATGCGGACCGTCCTGCGTGTACGCTTCCTTAGAAATGTCGCCGCCCTCGAGAACGGGAATAATGGGAAGCGAGAATTTTTTTGCAAACTCATAGTCGCGCGTATCATGAGCGGGTACTGCCATAATAGCGCCTGTGCCGTAAGAGGTAAGTACGTAATCGGAAATATAAACCGGAAGCTTGCTGCCGTTTGCGGGATTAATCGCATACGCGCCTGTGAACGCACCCGTTTTTTCCTTGTTCAAATCCGTACGCTCAAGGTCCGATTTTGAAGCACAGGCTTTTTTGTATGCCTGAACCTCAGTAAAATGCTCTTTCGTGGTTATTTCGTCAACTATCTTATGCTCGGGTGCAAGCACACAGTAGGTTGCACCGAAAAGCGTATCACATCTGGTTGTGAAAACCGTAAAATCTTTATCGGTTCCGTCAATCTTGAAAATTACGTTTGCGCCTTCGGATTTACCAATCCAGTTTCGCTGTGCAACCTTGGAGGCTTCAGGCCAGTCAAGCTCGTCCAGGCCTTCAAGAAGGCGTTCAGCGTACTTGTTAATGTCTATTACCCACTGCTTCATATTTTTACGCACGACGGGGAAGCCGCCGCGTTCGCTTTTTCCGTCAACTATTTCGTCGTTGGCAAGCACCGTTCCCAGTTCTTCGCACCAGTTAACGGGTGTTTCCACATAGCGTGCAAGCCCGTCTTTACAAAGCTGTTTGAATATCCACTGGGTCCATTTGTAGTATGCGGGGTCGCAGGTGGAAATGGTGTTATCCCAGTCGTAGGAAAGTCCCAGCATTTTAAGCTGACTTGTAAACGTTTCGATATTTTTCTGCGTAAAACCGTCGGGATTGTTGCCTGTTTTAATAGCGTATTGCTCCGCA
>CATJZR010000190.1 GCA_949745625.1 uncultured Eubacteriales bacterium
GGCAACCGCAGGGTTGTAGTAGTAAAGACAGCCGTACGTGGGGTCCCAGCCGTTCATTGCGTCGGCTGCGGCGTTCATTGCCGTCTTGTTGGGCTCTAAATTGATTTGTCCGTCCGAAACCGCGGTAAAAGCGTGCCTTTGGTATATTACCCCCGATATAGTGTTGGGGAAACTGGACGAAGCGACACGGTTGAGTATAACCGCGCCGACGGCAACCTGACCGGTATAGCTTTCGCCCCTCGCCTCGGCGTATATACATTTCGCCAGAAGATAAAGGTCCGAATTGGTATAGCTGGAATTGCCCTTTTTGTCGTTCTCGAGAACCTTGACGGAATCGTTCATACCGAGGGCTTTATAGGTTTCTATACCCGCAATGCCGTCGGGAGTAAGTCCGTTCTTTTTCTGGAACGCCTTGACTGCCTCTACGGTACCCTTACCGTAAATGCCGTCCACTGCGCCGTTGTAGTAGCCCCATTCTTTCAGCCTCCTTTGTAATTCCTTGACTTCGCCGCCGTTTGCGCCCTGCTTTAAAACCGCAGTCTGTACGTAGGGCGGGGTAAGCTCGTCATTCGTGTATGCCGTATTGATTACGGCCGTTGCCCCGCCTACGGCGGCAACAGCTAATGCAACGGCACCGATTCTAAGTGCTTTTTTCATTTTTCCTCCTTGCTCCCCTGACGGCGAGCGTAATATGTTTGTGCAATTATTATGAATAATCTTAAAAAAGTTATTCCGCGCCTTTGGTAATTTTTATATTACCCTTGAAAAATCCGCATGCCTGGGCTATAATGCGGAATTAAAGATATATATTTCAAAAGTACGCAAGAAGAATGGAACGCAATAAACAAATACACAGATTAAGATGGAGGGTTAAAAAATCTAACGGTTCACTTTACCGACGGCGATATACAGAAAGATAACAGATAAAAGGTCAGGGCGGCAAATGCCGCCCTGACCCGGTTTTAAAAATTATTTTTAAACTTATTTATAATATCCATTATAATAGAGCGATACTGCACGTCCGCCGTGCCCGAAGTGAAGCAAAGGGGCGGATATATCACGCACCACCAGTTGTCACCTGTGCCCGAGCCGAGCTCTATAATAAGCGCGTCGTATATGCCGCTTTCAAGCGTTAAATCGCCGTAAACGCGGGTGGGAAATTCTTCGGCGCGCACGCTCGCTTTGGACTTGTAGTTAAAGCCGTGTGACCTCAGAACGCGGTCGCATACGTCCTCTATTTCTGGAAGTATGTTGCCGATTATATCCATGGCTTTGTCCTTGTCGGTGCATTGCGCTGCGTAGGGTGTTATAAATCTGACAACCTCGTCCTTTACTATGTACTTTACGCTTTGGTCGGTCTGCGAGTTGGAGTTTGCACGAACGTGAATTCTCAGATAGTCGGTGTTCGCCTGCGTGCTTTCCATATTTTTAACGAGAGCAATCGTACCTATTACGGCAAATACGGCGATAATAACAGCAACAAATTTTTTCATTTCATTTACCTCACGATTAATTTGTTGACAGTCCAAAAGAAAAATATACACTACAAATTAATTTTTTCATAAAATTTAATCATTTTATTATGGCTGCGCATACTATATACGGTGAGTTAAAAACATATTTTAAAAATTGAAAAATATCGTTAAAAACGCTTGCATTTTATTCTGTTATTTGTTATATTAATAAAGCGTTCGGGAGCTTAGCTCAGTTGGGAGAGCAACTGCCCTACAAGCAGTGGGTCACAGGTTCGAGCCCTGTAGCTCCCACCAGAACAGTGCGGAA
>CATJZR010000191.1 GCA_949745625.1 uncultured Eubacteriales bacterium
CTGACCATAGCGTCGCGCGAGGGCGGGACGTAGCCTACCGGCAGAGAGTGTGGGTGATATTCGCGCACCTTGCAGCCAGACAGCAACGCGGCATTGTACAACGTGGTACTTACCTGACACACTCCTCCGCCAACCCCCTCTACAAATTCACCGTCCTTGATTATAGCGGCGCGTTTAAAGCCGCGCTCGGGCGTTCTCTGCCCGACGGTCCCGTTGAACGAAAACACCTCGCCGTTACCGATAACGCAACCGCTTATAAACCTCGCCGCAAGCCGTATATTGTGCGAACGCGCCTCGTTGCCTCCGTCGAAGCGGGTAGTGTACGACGACAGCAAACGCACGTCGAACTTTTCGGGCTGCGACACTGTATGAAAGCCGCAGCAAAAAATAAAGCCCGCCAGCGAGGCGAGCAGTATAAAAGTTTTTAAATAATTCCAAGTTTTTTGCAAAGCTCCGTACCGCAATCGAATACCGGCGTGCCTATGCTCTTGCCGCCGCCCTTATAGTGGGTGTCAGAACCGCCGGTCACGGTCAGCCCGTATTCTTTTGCCATCTCCTTATAATACTCCGTCTCTAATTGAGTATGCGTAGAATACACCGCTTCTATGCCTTTAAGTCCGCAACCGACCATACTTTCGACGACGGAAATAAGCTCCTGCTTATCCAGCTCTATTCTGCCCGGGTGCGCAAGGCTGGCGAACCCGCCGCACGCCGTAATAGCCTCAACCGCTTGCTCGGGCGAGGGACGGCAAAGCTCGGAATAGGCAATCCCGCCGCGCGACAAATATTTATTATGGAACGCGAACGGCGACGGACTGTAACCCTTTGCGGCGCCGGCGCGGGCAATGTACATTGCGTGTACAGGCGCATTGCCGGACCTTCTGTATTGAAGCGCGTCGGCGAGAGTTATTCTCACGCCGCCCTTTTTAAGGCGCGAAACAATATCGTCGGCGCGACTAAGCGAGCCCTCGCAAAGCTCGCCGAGAAACTTAGAAAAAACGGGATGATGCGGGTCGACGCCGTAGCCCAGCGTATGCACCCTTACGCCCTTGTAATACGCCGAAACCTCTATCCCGCATACCGCCTTCACTCCACGCGACGAGCAACAGGAAAACAGCTCGGGATAGGCGAGCACGGTATCGTGGTCGGTAACGGATACAAGCTCTACGCCGCTTGCCTTTGCGGTTGCCGCTACGTCTTCCGGCGATTGAAGTCCGTCGGAATAGTAAGTATGAATGTGTAAATCAGCCCTCACCCTTGATTTTACCCCCTTCTATTTTTATCTTGTTGGCGACCTTGCCGTACAGCACGCGCTCGGCGTGCGTACATGTCAGAATAGTCTGTAACCCGCTCGTATATCCGACAAGCTTTTTGCGGCGCGGCAGGTCGAGCTCGCTCATAACGTCGTCCAAAATCAGCACGGGATACTCGCCCGCAACGTCTTTGAAAATTTCCACCTCGGCAAGCTTTAACGACAGCGCCGCCGTACGCGTCTGTCCCTGCGAGGCAAAGCTTTTCGCATCCTCGCCGTTTACCGTTATGTCGAGGTCGTCGCGGTGCGGACCCGACGCGGTGAAGCCGAGGCGTATATCCCTGTCGCGGTTTTCCGCAAACTCGGCGGCAAACCGCTGTTCGAGCTGCTTTTCGTCGCCGGCGTATCTTCTGTCAAGCCGCACTTTAAGCGTTTCGGCGCCGTCCGTAAGCTGCGCGTGTATTTTCTCGGCTATCGGGGCAATACCCGCCGTAAACTCCGCACGTCTGTACGCAACCA
>CATJZR010000192.1 GCA_949745625.1 uncultured Eubacteriales bacterium
GCGTTGGTCTTTGTGGACTGTCCGCGTACGGGCAGACCCTTTCTGTGACGGATGCCGCGATAGCATCCTATTTCCATAAGTCTCTTGATGTTGAGCGAAACTTCGGAACGAAGCTCGCCTTCGACCCTATAATTATGGTCGATATATTCCCTGAGTTTAGATACGGTCTGTTCGTCCAAATCTTTAACTCTCGTGTCGGGATTGACACCCGTAGCAGCGAGAATTTTCTGCGACGTCTTCAATCCGATACCGTAAATGTAGGTAAGCCCTATTTCTACTCTCTTTTCTCTGGGTAAATCCACACCGGCAATACGTGCCATAGATTTAATTCCTCCGTTTAATTTTTAATAAGTGTATTTTTATGTTAACCGCGACAAACCTGCGCCCGAAAATTTGGAATGAGGCGCAGCGTCGGTCCGAAATTATTTTTTACTTTACAAAAGGTTAAAACGCAGAGATACGCGCGCCATCTTCTAAGACCCGCGCGGTATATTTGCGTTTTAAACTCAGCCCTGGCGCTGTTTATGGTTCTTGTTCTTGGAACAGATAACCATTACCTTGCCGTTTCTTTTAATTACTTTGCACTTATCGCACATAGGTTTTACTGAAGGTCTGACTTTCATAATTTACTCCTTTTCTCTTCACGAAAACCGATTTTGTTTCCGCGAGTTAATTTTTCAGTGCCCGCAGCTACGCGGACAAGCCTATTATATAATTTTGGCGTACGCTTCGCCGTGGTGCGCATTCGCGCAAGGACGATAGTTGCTTCCGCCGTTAATTATTCGGAATTTCGCAAACCCGAATCAGTTTTTACTGCGCCAGGTTATGCGTCCCTTCGTCAAATCGTAGGGGCTCATTTCAAGCTTTACGTTGTCACCCTCGATTATTCGGATATAATTCATACGCAGCTTGCCCGAAATATAGGCGGTAATAACGTATCCGTTGGTAAGCTTAACTTTAAACGTAGCGTTGGGAAGACATTCGATTACTTTGCCTTCGGCTTCGATAACGTCGTTTTTGGACATCAATATTCCTCGTTTTTAAAGTTTATTTTTTTGCGCCTCGTCCGGCTTTTCCATCTGAGGATAGTTATACGATTTCAGCGCCGAAAACACCTCGGTATCGAACACTTGTCTGCCCTCGATAAATTTTAAGGAAATAGCCTCTGCCTTTTCCGGCAACAGACGCACGTGTTTGAGATTTTTCTTCTTCGGGTCGGCAAGCTTTCTGAAATTGCCGTCAACCACGCCGACAGAACCGTCGGGATAAATTTCCCTGATTATATAGTGTCTGTCCTTATCTCTGCCCTGAGTACTTTGACATATCCCGCCTATGACAGGAATTTTCATTTTCATATAAACTCCTCACAAAATTTCAGCCGCTCGTGACAGCTAAAATTTCCGTGTCCGAGGGCGTCGCCCTCTTTGCGCGGTAGTTGAAATTGCTTTCCGACCATGAATCGCGCAAATTCACCCACTAAGACGCAGGTATACGCAAATTGGATTGCGCCGCACAAAAGCGCGGTTTTGCTTGCGCCGCAATTTATATGAATAGCGAAAATGCTATAAGGTAAGAATTTCGACTCCGTCGTCCTTGATAAGCACGGTGTTTTCGTAGTGGGCGGCGGGAAGTCCGTCCGCAGTCGTCACCGTCCAGCCATCCTCGCGACTGAAATTGACCTTGTAAGTGCCCATATTAATCATAGGCTCGATACAGATAGTCATTCCGCTTTTAAGACGCATACCCGTACCCGCTTTGCCGTAATTCGGCACGGCGGGGTCCTCGTGCATTTCGCTTCCGATACCGTGACCCGTTAGAGCGCGCACCACACTGTACCCGTTTGCTTCGGCGTGGGTCTGTACCCTGTGCCCTATATCGAACAGCGGAACGCCCGCCTGCAAGCCCTCGATTGCCTTGAAAAAACATTCCTCGGTAACTTTTACAAGCCGCCTTTTTTGCTCGGATACGTTGCCGATTAAAAAGGTTCTGCACGCATCGCCGTGGTAGCCGTTCTTTTCGGCGGTTATGTCCACGCTGACGATGTCGCCGTCGAGAATTACTCTGTCCGACGGCACGCCGTGTACGACGACCTCGTTGACCGACACGCACGAGCTTGCGGGATAGCCCTCGTAGCCGAGCTCGGAAGGATACGCGCCGCAGGAGGTTATATACTTGTACACGAGCGCGTCCACTTCCTTCGTGGTCATACCCGCATGTATATTCCTTCCTACGAAATCGAGCGTTTCCTTGACTATGCGGCAGCTTTCGCGCATCAGTTCGATTTCTTTTTCGGTTTTGATTTTAATCATTTATCGAAGATTGCGCAGATTTGCGCGAAAACGTCGTCGGGGCTGCCGGTGCCGCCTGTGACGGTTGCAAGTTTGCCCTGCGACTTGTAATAATCTATGAGCGGCGCCGTCTGCGACTTGTAGGTATCTAGACGAGTTTTGACCGTTTCCGGTACATCGTCGGGACGCTGGAAAAGCTTTCCGCCGCACTTTGCGCAGGTTTCGCTGCCGTTGAGCGTGGAAACGTGATAGCTTTCCCCGCACGAGCAGACGCGTCTGCCGCAAATTCTGTCCATCAGCAGCGATTCGTCAACGTGAATGTTGAGACAAATATCGATTTTGGCAAACTTATCGAGCTGCTCCGCCTGATAGAGATTGCGGGGGAAACCGTCGAGCATGAAGCCGTGCTGCGCGTCGTCCCAGGTCAGTCTGTCCTTTACTATGTCGCAGGTGACCGAGTCGGGTACGAGCTTGCCTGCGTCCGTATAGGATTTGGCAAGCTTGCCTATTTCCGTGCCGTTTTTGATGTTGGCGCGGAAAATATCGCCCGTAGATATGTGCAGTAAATTGTATTTTTCTGCAATTTTGCTCGCCTGAGTACCCTTTCCGGCACCGGGCGCGCCAAGTAAAATTATATTCATTAAAAAAACCTTGTTTTATCTAAAACGCAGAGATGCAAGCAAGTCGAATCGTGCGCGGCTTTGCGACGGTAAGCTTACTTAACCGTAAGTGACCCGAGCAAAACGCAAGCACAACGACGAATTGCGCCGTATATATGCGTTTTAACTTATTTTAAGAAGCCTTTATAGTTCTTCATCATCAGCTGCGAGCCGAGCTGTTTGTCAAGCTCGAGCGCAACGGATACGACAATCAGAATACCCGTCGTTGAGAATACCGACAGAAGCGCAGTGTCCTTTACGTTCAAAAGACTGAGCGCGATAATCGATATAAGCGAGGGAATGAACGCAACCAGCGACAGATAAATGGCGCCGAAAAGCGTAATTCTGTTCGATATTTTTTTGAGATAATCCGCAGTGGGTTGACCCGGTCTGATACCCTGTATGAAACCGCCGTTCTGCTGAATTGTTTTTGAAACGTCCTCGGGATTGAACTGCATCGACTGATAGAAGAATGCAAAAGCGAAGATAAGCAGGCAAAGCGTTATCATATAGATAAGCTGACCGTACCATTCGCCGTTAGCCGAGAACCATTCCGTAACGCCCTGATTAGCCGAGCTGTTCGGCCAGAAGAGGCTGATTATCATTTGGGGGAAGGAAATAATCGCAAACGCGAATATGAGAGGCATAACGCCCGAACCGGCAATTCTTATTGGAATTACCGACGACTGTCCGCCGTACATCTTCCTGCCCTTTACCTGCTTTGCGTACTGGACGGGGATTCTTCTTTCCGACAGGTCGACCGCGACTATCGCCACGAATTCGAGCACCGTCAGTATTGCGAAGCCCAAAAGCTCCCAAAGTACTTCGGGCGAGCCGGTAAATACAAGCTTGAATTTTTCGACTATCGTAAGACCTGCTGTCGATATAATACCGATAAAGATTATCAGTGAAATACCGTTTGAAATTCCGTACTCGGTAATTCTTTCGCCTATCCACATAACGAGCATTGCGCCCGCAGTGTATACGACCGTAAGGAAAATACCCGCTATCCACTTCGCGCCGAGCTCGGAAATGCCCGAACCGTTTGCGTAGTGTCCGAAAATCGAAAGCTTTATCGCGTCGCTCTGTAAACCGAAGTTGATTACGATACCTATTGCCTGAGCAACCGCAAGCGCGATTGTTACGTAACGGGTTATCTGCGCAATCTTTTTCCTGCCCTCTTCGCCCTGCTTTGACATGCGTTCGAGAGCGGGAATACCTACGGTAAGAAGCTGAATTATAATCGACGCATTAATATAGGGGCTTATACCGAGAGCAAACAGCGTTGCGTTTGCAAGCGAACCGCCCGTAATATCGGTAAGAATTTCAAGGAAGGAATAATTGCCGCTGTTTATCATCTCGCTGAACTTGTCAACGTCTATTCCGGGTACGGGGATATAACAGCCCAGACGGAATATAAGCAGCAGAAGAAGGGTTATGAAAATCTTCTTTCTTATTTCCTTGACCTTAAAACAATTCTTAATTGTTTCAAACATTTTAAACCTCTTCTAAGTTGATAATATACGTCGCGTTACGGTAGCCCGTTCGTTTAACTTATCGGCAACCGCACGCCCGTATTTTATCAGCCTATAACTTCTATTTTTCCGCCGGCTTTTTCGATAGCTGCTTTTGCGCTTTCAGAGAACTTTGCAGCCTTAACCGTCAACTTAACCTTCAATTCGCCGGTACCGAGAACTTTAAGTCCCGCC
>CATJZR010000193.1 GCA_949745625.1 uncultured Eubacteriales bacterium
CGAAGAGGTAAAGGTGGTCGTGGACGCCGCGGGCGATAAATAGACGGGCGACAAAATAAAAATAGAAGGGCTTTGCTGCGCCAACTGCGCGCGCGAGCTTGAAGAAGCTTTAAACAAAATCGAGGGCGTAACCGCGCAGGTGGATTTTATAAACTCTAAGATAACGCTGAACGCCGCCACACCCGATGCGCGTGAAAAGGCGGTTTACGCAATAACCCACTTCGAGGATGTGAAAATCGTCGACGCCGCGCCCGTCAAAAAAGGCGTTTTGAAAACGCACCTCAAAGATATAATAACGATACTCGTCTCGGTATTGCTGTTTGTGCCCGCGTTCTCACTTGAACTGGCGGGGCTGACGGACGTGACGGGCGTAAAAATTGCGGTTTACTGCGCGTACGGGCTTGCGTATATTGCGGCGGGCTATAAGGTGCTTATCCTTACCGCAAAAAACATTGTTAAAGGTAAAATTTTCGACGAAAACTTTTTAATGACGATAGCCTCGGTCGGTGCGATACTGCTTGGCATATTTGCGGGCGACGGTTTTGCCGAGGGCGTTGCGGTAATGCTGCTGTATCAGATAGGTGAGCTTTTGCAATCGGTTGCGGTCGGTTCGTCGCGCCGCTCGATAAGCGCGCTTATGGACCTTAAAAGCGAAACCGCGACGGTAATCGAAAACGGCGTTCAGCGTGTAGTTGCGCCCGAGGAATTAAAGGTCGGCGACGTAATAATAATCAAAGCGGGGGAGAAAATCCCCGCGGACTGCGTTATCGTAGAGGGTGCGACCGCGCTTGATATGAAAAGCTTAAACGGCGAAGCCGTGCCGCGCGACGTGCGCGTCGGCGACGAAATACTTTCGGGCAGCATAAATTTATCGGGCGTAATTTCAGCGCGTGTAGTGCGCGAATATAAAAATTCCGCCGTTGCCAAAATTTTAGAGCTTGTCGAAAACTCGACGGCGAAAAAATCCAAGCCCGAAAAATTCATAACCAAATTTGCAAAATATTACACTCCCGCGGTCTGTCTTGCGGCGGCGGTGGTGGCGGCAATAGTGCCCACGGTGATATGCGCTGTAAATTCCGCGTTCGTGTGGGCAACGTACGCAAACTGGATATACAAGGCGTTAGGCTTCCTTGTAATTTCCTGCCCCTGCGCGCTGGTCATTTCCGTGCCGCTTTCGTACTTCGGCGGAATAGGCAGGTGCGCCAAGTTCGGAATTTTGATTAAAGGCTCTACTTGCCTTGACGAGCTTGCTCTTGCCTCTGTCGCCGCGTTCGACAAGACGGGAACGATTACCGAGGGCGCGTTCTGTATAAAAAGCTATACGGACGAAAAAACACTCTCTCTTGCGGCGGCTGCCGAAAAGTATTCCTCGCATCCGATAGCGGCAGCGTTCGCGGATACGCCGACCGGCGTAACGGTGACCGACGCGGAGGAGCTGACGGGGCGCGGCGTAAAGTGCGTTTGCGGGGGAAAGCAGCTTTTGTGCGGCAACGCGCTTTTATTGGAGGAGCACGGCGTACAGTTCGATAAAAAGGACAGCGTTTCCACTCTGGTATACGTTGCGCACGGCGGTGAATACGTCGGTGTTATAGAAATCGACGACAGGATAAAGGACGGAGTTAAAGAG
>CATJZR010000194.1 GCA_949745625.1 uncultured Eubacteriales bacterium
ACTTTTTGTTAAGCTCTGTTACGCCGAAAGTACTGATTTGGACACGAATCGGGAGGATAGGTAGTTGCCGGATTTCAAAAAAATAAAAGTAACCGTACGGTTGCTTTTATTTTTTTAATATAGTAATTATCCTCCCGATTTCGGGAGGACGAGCAACGCGTTATTAAAACAGTACTGCGTACTGTTTTGCGTCGCGAGACGAGCAAACGCATAGCGTATGGCGTTTGCGTTGTCCGAGGTCGCCGTTGCCCTTGCGGCGAGCGAGAAGGTAGTTGCCGGATTTCAGAAAATAAGGAAGTGCTTATGCACTTCTTTATTTTTTTGCTACTTGGTAATTAAAGGTTTTTTTAAAGCATAAAAGGTTGACACGGTAATAAAATATTGATATAATCTTGTTGATTAATCAACAAGTTGAGGGATACTATGTCAATTGAATTAATAGTGGATTCGGCAAGCGATATTGACGCGGTTGAGGCCGAAAAGCGCAATATAACTATGATACCTATGGAGGTTTCGTTCGGTGCGGAAACGTACTACGACGGCGTAAATTTATCGCGTAACGAATTTTTTGAAAAGCTTATAGAAACGGATGTCTTTCCAAAGACCAGCCAGATAAATAAATTCCGCTTTGACGAGGCGTTCAAAAATGCGGTTGCCGACGGCAGTGGCGCAATATGCGTAACTATGTCGTCTAAGCTTAGCGCGACTTATCAGAGTGCAGCAGACGCAGCAAAAAAATACGGCGGACAGGTGCGCGTTATAGACAGTAAAAACGCAAGTATAGGTGAAAGAATTCTCATCGACTATGCGCAACGGTTGATTGCCGCTGGGCGCAGTCTTGATGAAATAGAAAGCAGTCTTAATGTCGCAAAGGGAAAAATTCGTTTGCTTGCGCTTTTAAATACTTTGCAATATCTTCAAAAGGGTGGCAGAATTTCTCTTATGACGGCATTCGCTGGCGGCTTGCTGAATGTCAAGCCCGTTATAGCAGTCAAGGATGGCGAGGTAAAACTTATAGGCAAAGCGCTCGGCTCGAAAAAGAGCAACAATCTTTTAACCCAGCTCGTCGAGAAAAGCGGCGGAATAGATTTCGATATGCCATACGCAGTGGGCTATTCGGGACTTTCAGACGACCTTTTAAACAAGTATCTATCAGACAGCGCGTATCTTTGGCATGGGCATACGGATGCCGTTCCTCCCTATCAGATAGGCAGCACGATAGGCGCGCATATAGGGCCCGGTGCAATCGCAGTCACCTTTTTCGCGAAATAATTTATAAATACTATTTACAACGCTAAAAATGTATTGTATAATGTCGTTGAGAGGTAACTAATGAATATCTGGCACGACATTGACGGCAAGAGAATTGCCGAAAACAAATTCGAAGCGCTTATTGAGATTCCGAAGGGAAGCAAAGCCAAGTACGAGCTTGATAAAGAAACGGGCATGCTGCGGCTTGACCGCGTACTGTATACGTCTACGGTCTATCCCGCGAATTACGGATTTATACCGCGCACGCTTGCCGACGACGGCGACCCGTTGGACGTACTCGTTTTATGTAACGAGACTATATACCC
>CATJZR010000195.1 GCA_949745625.1 uncultured Eubacteriales bacterium
CGGCGGAAAACCCGCCTTCCTCGAAACGGAATTTACAGGTCATAACGTCGCCCGTGCGAACGCCTATTTCCCATACGGGCACGCTGAGCTCTAGCGCCTCGTCCGAACAGTTTACAAGCACTGCGGCGCAATCCTCCCTGTCGAATCTGCCATAAGCGATATAGCCCTTGCCGCAATCCAGCCGTTTGATACTGCCCGTCCTCATGCAGTGGATTTTCTTTCTCAGCGCGATTACCGCCTTGTGATAAGCGATAAGCTCTCTGTTCTCGTTTCCCCACGGATAGGTGCGACGGCTGTCCGGGTCCGTCCAACCGACCTGCCCTGCCTCGTCCGCGTAATATATTCCGGGAGAACCGGGCCAAGTCATCTGTATAAGCACGGCAAGCGCCATTATTCTCGCGTCGATGCCGTGCGCGGCAGCGTGCGGGCCGCGCGTCTTTAAAGTGCCTACGGTGCTGTTGGTGCGCGTCATAAACCGCGAATGGTCGTGGTTGGATAGCTGGTTAAGCGCCGAATCGAGCGCGGGACGCGGAAACCGCGACATGTTTTTGAACATGCTGTCAAAGAACTGTCTGCCGTCCCAAAGCTTGCTGCCGTCATAGTACTCGCTATGCTTTTCCATTCCCGTAAGAAACCAGGTAACGGGCTCCATAAAAGCGTCGTAATTCATTACCGAATCCCATTCGCAACCGTTGAACCACTCCGAAGGGTCGCCGTAATGCTCGGCAAAAATGAACGCTTCGGAATTTGCGCCCTTTACCCTTTCGCGGAATGCATTCCAGAATTTGTGGTTATACTTTTCCGAATATCCCAAATCCGCGGCGACATCAAGGCGCCAACCGTCCACGCCGTATGGCGCGGAAACCCACTTTTCACCCGTGGAAAGAATATAGTTTTCCAGCTCAGAGCTCTGCTCGTAGCAGAGCTTTGGCAGCGTGGGAATACCCCACCAGCCGTCGTATTCGCTGTTGGCTTCATTCTTTTCGAACTTGAAATAGCTTCTGTAAGGGCTGTCGACAGAGTGGAACGCACCCTTCTGACCGTAGCCCTCTTTGTTGAGATATATGCCGTCTCGGTCCATCCACTTGTTGAACGAGCCGCAGTGATTGAACACGCCGTCTATAACCACGCGCATTCCGCGGCGGTGAATCTCCCTGACCAGCGAGGAAAAATATTCGTTGCTTTTTTCGAGATTGGTTTTGGAAATTACTCGCTTTATATATCTTGCGGCGTAACCGTTATTGTGCTCCCAGTGCTGCATTGCGTGCGCTTCGTCGTCCTCGATTACGGCGATATGCGGGTCGATATAGTCGTAATCCTGCGTGTCGTATTTGTGGTTAGACGGCGAAACGAACAGAGGATTGAAATATATTGCCTCAACGCCCAAATCCTGAAGATAGTCCAGCTTGGATTCCACGCCCTGCAAATCGCCGCCGTAGAAGCAGCGCACGTCAAGCTCATCGGGAAACTTGTTCCACTCCGTAATATTCTTTACGTGTCCGCCCGTGTAGTAATACTCGTTGTTCTCTACGTTGTTGCGTGGATTGCCGTCGCAAAAG
>CATJZR010000196.1 GCA_949745625.1 uncultured Eubacteriales bacterium
CTCGTTGAACTTTTCCGCCTGCGACTTGACCTCGTCCTCGGCGGAAAGAGCGGTAAACGAAGCGAGCGCTTTCGCGGGCATGGCGTTTCCCAGCAGCCGCACCGTCGAGACGGCGCCCAGTCCGTATATGTCGTTGGTTGACAGCGTAACGCGGGATGGGATAGCGGGCGTTTCACTGCTGTGCAGTATAAATGTAAGTATTAATGTGCAGCATGCGGCGCATGCCGCAAGCGAGGCGGCGAGACCTATCGTCCGCTGCTTAAGCTTCACAGCCGTATTGCCCTGCGCGCAAACCGCAGCTATTTCGGGTGGCAGATTTTCGGACTGCGCCGAAAGCTTTATTTTATCTATCGGGTCGGGCACGTGCAATTCGGCTTCCGCTTTTAATTGTTTTCGTATATTGACCTTTTTCATTTTAATTACCTTTTAAAGCATTCCGCATTTTCAAAAGCGCATTGTTGTATTTCCAAGTCACGGTTGGCGTGGGCAAGCCGAGCATTTGCCCTATTTCCCGCCGCTTGTAGCCGCATACGGTAACGAGCATTAAAATAGAAAATTCGTCCTCGTCAAGCACGCGGGCGGCAAGGTCGGTAAGCTCGCCATAGCCGTCGGGATTGCTTGTGCCGAAGAGGTGCGCGTCTTGTTGCTCGTCGACTGAGGTTTCGCGCATGCGAAGCTTTTTTACGTTTAACGCCTCGTTTTTGGCTATTTTCGTAATCCACGCCAAGGCGTTGGTCCCGGGCGTGTACGAGCGGATGTTTTTCAATACCCGAAGATAGGCGGTCTGCATAACGTCCTCGGCAAGCGCACCGTCCCGCAATATCGAAAAAGCCACGTAATATACGCATTTCCGCGTTCGGCAGTAAATATCGTCGAACGCGGAAGCATCTCCGTTTATAAATTTTTTTATAAGTTTATCGAGTGCCACGATGATATTTTACTACACGGTAAGGGTAATGTCAATACTTGTCAGAATACCTGTACAAACCCGTCGCTGTAAGAATACTCGTAGTGCTTTTCGCCGTTGGCGTCGGTTATTTCGCGTATGTGGAATACGCCGGTTTTGCCGTCGATATTATATTTTACCTTCATTTTCGTTACGCCGCTCTTGACTTCGCGCTCTATTTCGTATTTGCCTTTTCCGCTGCCGCTTACAAATTCCAGCTCGTATTCGGTTTCGGTTTTATTCTTTTTGGTTTCTGTTTCGAACTCTACTGCGGTCTGTTCGATAAGCTTGCCGCCCGAATAGACGGAATAAACGTATTCTGTTCCTCTTTCGCCTTGTTCTTCGGAATATTCCTGCTCCATTTCAACAAAGGACGACTTGTCGTTAACGTCGGCGTAGGCGCGAATTTTCAGCTCGGTTTCGGTTTCGGTTTCGTCTTTTTCGCTTTCCTCGCTGCGCTCGCCTTCGAGACGGTAGTCTGAGCCGTCAATAACCATAACGCCGACAAGCTTGTATTCGTTTTCAATCTCGTCATCGTCTGTTTCCGACTTATACAGAGTTTCGGTATAGTACATAGTGTA
>CATJZR010000197.1 GCA_949745625.1 uncultured Eubacteriales bacterium
AACGGACTCAACGACAAAAACACCCTTGTTCTTCAGACCGACTTTACTTACGACGGCGGTCTTAACGCGTGCAGGTTCGTACTCGAGCATACCAGCCTGCCCGACGCCGTGGTCTGCGCCAACGACGAGACGGCAATGGGAATTATCGCGGGACTTAAAGCGGGAAACGTAAAAAAAGACATAATCGTGACGGGCTTCGACGGCGTTATGGAATACGACGCGCCGAACAGATTTGTTACAGCAAAGGCGGACCTCGCGCACTGGGCTGCTTCTTCCTCTTATTCCATGCTGCAGCTTTTCGAGCATATAACGAGCACTGCCGCGAAGAAAATCCCCGTAAAGACGGTACGCTACAATATATAATTTGCTCATTATAGACAATAAATAAACGCACCCCGCAGGGTGCGTTTTTTAAATTAACTTAAAGGTTCCCGAAACGGTGCAACGGCTATCACCGCCGACCATCACATCGAAGTCTCCCGTCTCCGCAGCAAAAGTGCCGTCCGCGCGGTAAAACGCAAGCATTTCCTCGGTTATCTCGAATACGACATGCTCCTCCCCGCCAGCGCCGAGCGCGATTTTACGGAATGCCTTTAACTCGCGTACGGGACGCGCAAGCGAGGCGAACTTGTCGCGTATATAAAGCTGAACGGTCTCGCAGCCGCTGCGGCCGCCGACATTTTTCAGTGTTACGCCAACCGTAATCTTACCGCCGCGCTTCATAACCGTATCGGAAAGCGTAACCTTACCGTACTCGAAGCGGGTATATCCCAAACCGTAGCCGAAGGGATAGAGCGGGCTGTTCAACTCGTCTATATATTTACTCGAATAGTATTGCCCCTCGCGCGTATCCTGCGTTTTGGGTCTGCCCGTTGAAAAGCAGTTGTAGTAAATAGGGCACTGCCCCACCGAGCGCGGAAAGCTCATCGTCAGTCTGCCCTCGGGCGAAACCGCACCGAACAGCGTTTCGGCTATCGCCGTGCCGCCCTCGGTACCCGGCTGCCATACGTAGAGCAACGCGTCGGAACGCTCCTTGACCTCGTTTAGTATAAGCGGTCTGCCCGCAAATACAACGGTAACAAGCTTTTTGCCAGACCTCTTTATTTCGCGCAGCAATTTAAGCTGAACGGCGGGCAGCGATATATCGGTGCGTGAGCCGCACTCGCCGGAGCAATAGGAATGTTCGCCGACGCAAGCGACGACTATATCCGCGCCGAGCGCGGCCGCGGCGGGTATTCCGCTTTCGTCGGTATCGAAAAGACCGCCTCCGCAGCCCTTTGCGTATTCGATTTTTCTGCCGAGCAATTTTTCAACGCCGCTTATAACGGTGACCGCCTCGTCCGCTCTGCCCGCGCAAGCCCACGCGCCGAGAATATTTTTTTCTGCTACAAGCGGACCCGCAAGCGCGATTTCCGCACTGCGCGAAAGGGGCAAAACCCCGTCAT
>CATJZR010000198.1 GCA_949745625.1 uncultured Eubacteriales bacterium
CGTTGGGTATCAAGTGAAGCTTACAGTGACCGGACTGACCTTTACCGCCCGACTGACGCTTGTACATACCTTCGCAGTCAACGGCTTTCTTGATGGTTTCGCGGTAAGCAACCTGGGGCGCGCCGACGTTGGCTTCGACCTTGAACTCTCTCATAAGTCTGTCAACGATAATGTCGAGGTGCAATTCACCCATGCCCGCGATAATCGTCTGACCTGTTTCCTGGTCGGTATAGGTCTTGAAGGTGGGGTCTTCCTCGGCAAGCTTTATAAGCGCCATAGTCATCTTTTCCTGACCCGCCTTGGTCTTAGGCTCGATAGAGAGCTGGATAACGGGGTCGGAGAAGGTCATCTGTTCGAGAATTATAGGGTGCTTTTCGTCGCAGAGCGTGTCGCCCGTCGTGGTGTCTTTAAGACCTACGATTGCGCAGATGTCACCCGAGTAAACCTTGGGGATTTCGGTACGGCTGTTTGCGTGCATCTGCACGAGACGGCCTACCCTTTCTTTCTTGCCCTTGGTCGAATTGTAAACGTACGAGCCTGAATCGAGCACGCCGGAATACGCTCTGAAATATGCAAGACGGCCGATAAAAGGGTCGGTTGCAATCTTGAACGCAAGTCCCGCGAACGGTTCTTCGTCGGAGGTTGCCCTCTCTTCTTCCTTGCCCGTATCGGGGTTGGTACCGGTGACGTGCGCTACGTCCACGGGCGAGGGAAGGAAATCGATGACCGCGTCCAAAAGCATCTGAACACCCTTATTCTTATATGACGAACCGCAGAGAACCGGCGTACATTTCATACCGATAGTAGCCTTGCGAAGTCCTATGCGGATTTCTTCGGGAGTAAGCTCCATAGTTTCGAGGAACTTTTCCATAAGCGCGTCGTCGCCCTCGGCAGCCGCTTCCATAACCGCCAGATGCGCTTCCTCGGCTTCGGCTACCAAATCGGCGGGAATTTCCGTTTTGTGGTACTGCTTGCCGTCGTCGGAATCGTAAATTTCCGCGGTCATTTCGATAAGGTCGACGATACCCTTGAAGGTTTCTTCCTTGCCGATAGGCAGCTCGATGGGAACGGGATTGGCGTTAAGCCTGTCGCGCATCATCTGTACGGCGCGGGAGAAGTTTGCGCCGTTGATGTCCATTTTGTTGACGTAAGCGATACGGGGAACCTTATACTTGTCCGCCTGACGCCATACGGTCTCGGACTGGGGCTCTACGCCGCCCTTGGCGCAGAAGGTTGCAACCGCGCCGTCGAGAACGCGGAGCGAACGCTCTACCTCTACGGTAAAGTCGACGTGTCCCGGAGTGTCGATAATGTTAATTCTGCACTCGTCCTTTTTGGTCTGACCGCTTCTCGTCCAGTGGCAGGTGGTTGCAGCGGAGGTTATGGTAATACCTCTTTCCTGCTCCTGAACCATC
>CATJZR010000199.1 GCA_949745625.1 uncultured Eubacteriales bacterium
ATGGGCGGCGAAAAACAGCTTATCTACGTTACCACGGGCAGAAGAGTCGCGCTAGGCAAACTTCCTGCCGACGTGGGCGTAATCGTTCAGAACGTAGGCACCTGCTTTGCAGTATGCGAGGCGGTCGAACTCGGCAAACCGCTTTACGAAAGAGCGGTCACCGTTTCCGGTAAGTCGGTTGCAACCCCCAAAAACGTTTGGGTCAGGGTCGGAACGCCCGTTCAGAGCATAATAGATTTCTGCGGCGGCGAAAGCTCCGCGCCCAAAAAAGTTGTTTTGGGCGGACCTATGACGGGAACCGCGCTTGCCGGTTACGACGTCTATACGCACAAAACCACTTCGGGAATTCTGCTCCTTTCCAAGGAAGAAGCGGCAGCCGAAGAGCCCACCCCCTGCATCAACTGCGGAAAGTGCGCGGACGTCTGCCCTATGCACCTTATGCCTATGAATACCGCGTTCTATTCCGCGGCAGGCGACTTCGAGGCGGCTGAAAAGTACGGCAACGCACGTTCGTGCATAGAATGCGGAGCCTGCGAATACGTTTGCCCTGCAAAGCGGCCTTTAATTCAGGCGATAAGAAAGACTAAATCAGAATTGAGAAAGGCAAGCGCGCCCGCCCCCGTCGTCCGCGACGTGGCAGGCAAACCGCTTAAAGAAATAGACGGCAAGCCCATTGAGGAAGCCGCGCCCGACAATCTTAAAAACAAGGAGGAAAACAATGGATAATACAATAGTAGTTTCCACGCCTCCCCACGTCAAGTCGAAACGGACGACACGCGGCATAATGATTGACGTGTGCATCGCCCTCGCCCCTGCGGCGATTGCCGGCTGCGTATTCTTCGGCTGGCAGGCGCTTATGATAATACTTATGTCGGTATTCGCCTGCGTTGCGACCGAGTTCGTTTATTACTTCATTCAGAACAAGGGATTTGCGCATAAATGCGCGGACGCGGCGTCAGTTTGCAAACGCTTTATAAAGCAGTTTGACTTCACCTCGGTTGTCACGGGACTTATACTCGCCCTCATACTTCCGACCACCGATAAATGGTACGAGGTTTTCTACGAAGTGCTTATCGGCGGCATTTTCTCGATTGCAATCGTAAAAATGCTTTTCGGCGGCACGGGCAAAAACCTGGTCAACCCTGCGGCTGCCGGACGCGTGTTTATGTTTATCAGCTTTTCGGTAGTGACGTACGTGACCTGCAACATCGGCTACATCGGTGACAGCGGCACACTTGAAACCGGCGCGACAAACCTTTCCACCCTGCTCGGCGCGAACGCGACAAGCACGGAAGGCTTGCTTGACCTGTTCCTCGGCACCGGCATTGCTGGCTGCATAGGCGAAACCTGTAAAGCGGCGATATTGCTCGGTTACGTTTACCTTGCGGCAAGGCAGGTAATCAAATGGTGGCAGCCCCTCCTTTTCCTTGCGGTATTCGGATTTACCGCAGTGCTGATGTCCGGCTTCAGCTATGAAAGCGGATACAAATTCGATATAGAGCTTTTCCTGCCCCACATTCTCTCGGGCGGCGTGCTGTTCGGCGTAATCTTTATGTTTACCGACTACACCACTTCCCCCAAAGGCGTTTACGGACAGCTTTTCTACTACGTTGTTGCGGCAATTCTCGTTGCGGTGCTCAGATACCTTACGAAAGTCGAGGTAACTTCGTTCGTAATTCTTCTTATGAACCTCGTAGTTCCCCTTATCGACAAATACTTTATCAGAAAGCCTTTCGGCTACAAAAAAGCGAAAAAGGAGGGCAAATAAATGACGGTTAAACAGTTTTTCAAAAGCACTGCTTTTAAATGTATAGTCACTTTACTTTGCGTTCTTTTAATCAGCGGTATTTTCCTTACGCTTGCTTACGGACTTCTTGAAGTTACAGAAGAAGAAAAGTTTAACAGAAAGGTCGGCAATCTTTACAGCGACGGCGCAGCGGTAACTACCGATGACAAAAAAATCGAACCTGTGAAGGTCGGCTCCTCCACTATGGAAAAGCTTTGGTTCATTCCCGAAAAGAACGATTACCTCGTTCAGGTTTCGACAAAGGGCAGAGACGGCGCGATAGTAACCTGGGTTATCGTGGAGATGGATTCAACCAACAAAACGGTTGAGGGCGTCGGCACGGTGCTCGTCTACGACAAAGTTGCTTCCGAGTATGCCGATAAAATCCCCGGCTGGAACACAAACATCGAAAACTTCTCTAACGACTACAAGGACGGAGTTATATACGCATACGGCACTAAGGGCGACCCTATGTATATAAATACAGGCGCGTCGGTCTCCTTCACGGCGATAAGCAACAGCGTAAACGACGCAATAACCTATATCAAGGCTTACGCGAAAGGCGGCAGCATTGAAAAATCGCCCCTGGAAGATTTCCTTTATACCGAGAATATCAATATTAAAACAACGGAAACCCCTACGCTGACAGACGGTAAAGTGACCTACAAAATCAAAACAAAAGGTTACGGCGCGTCTGACCCGTTCACCGTTACGGTCGTCGTCAACAGCGAGAGAAAGATTGAAAGCTTTACCATTGACGTCAACGGCGGAAACAACGGTTA
>CATJZR010000200.1 GCA_949745625.1 uncultured Eubacteriales bacterium
CCGCGCGCGGGTACGATAAATTCGAGGCGCGTGCGACTGCCTATCGCGCTCATGTGCAAAAGCTCGCCCTTGCGGTTGCCCATGCTCTGGAAGACCGAGCCCGTAGCGTCGTCGGGAACGTCCACGATGAGCTTTTCCATAGGCTCCATTTTTACGCCTCCTACCTCCTTGAACATTACGCGCGGGGTGGATACCTGAAACTCGTAACCCTCGCGGCGCATATTCTCAATGAGTATCGAGAGGTGCATTTCGCCTCTGCCGCATACGCGGTAACTGTCGGCGGAGTCCGTTTCCTCTACCCTGAAAGAAAGGTCTCTAAGCAGCTCGCGGAACAGCCTGTCCCTTATGTGGCGTGTAGTGACCCACTTTCCCTCTTTGCCGGCAAAGGGCGAATCGTTGACGGAAAAGGTCATTTCGACGGTCGGCTCGGTTATCTTGACAAACTTGTGAGCTTCCACGCGGTCGGGCGCGCAGACGGTGTCGCCTATATTTATTTTTTCAAGCCCCGAAAAGCAAACTATATCTCCCGCACGAGCCGTTTCGCAGGGTACGCGCTGCAAGCCGTCAATCTGATATAGGTTGGCGATTTTGCCCGCTATGTTCATGTGCATATTGTTATAGTTGGTGACAACAACGCTCTGCCCCGCATTGACAACGCCGCGCTCTATTCTGCCGATACCTATTCTGCCGACGTACTCGTTATAGTCTATCGACGAAACGAGCAGCTGAGCGGGTCCCTTATCGTCGGTTTCCATAGGCTGAATGTGACTTAAAATAGTTTCGAAAAGCGGAGATAAATCCTTGCCGGGCTCGTTTAAATCGAGCGTTGCGGTGCCGTTCCTGCCCGAGCACCATACGACGGGGCTTAAAAGCTGGTCGTCGGAAGCGTCAAGCTCTAACAAAAGCTCTAAAATTTCATCCTGAACCTCGGAAAGGCGGGCGTCCGGACGGTCGATTTTATTTACAACGATAATCAGCCTGTGTCCCATTTCAAGTGCTTTCTGCACTACGAAGCGGGTTTGGGGCATAGGTCCCTCAGCCGCGTCGACGAGTACGAGAACGCCGTTGACCATCATCATTACGCGCTCTACCTCGCCCGAAAAATCGGCGTGTCCGGGTGTGTCAACGACATTTATTTTAACGCCCTTGTAATGTACGGACGTGTTTTTTGCAAGTATAGTTATTCCTCTTTCGCGTTCCAAATCGTTGGAGTCCATAACTCTTTCTTCCACAGACTGGTTGTCGCGGAATGTATTACTCTGCTTAAGCAGCGCATCGACAAGCGTTGTTTTGCCGTGGTCGACGTGGGCGATTATTGCTACGTTTCTTAAATCTTTTCTTAACATATATATACTCTTTTAAATTGATTTTCCG
>CATJZR010000201.1 GCA_949745625.1 uncultured Eubacteriales bacterium
GTCGATAATTATCGGCGCTCCCGCCTCCGAAAATTCGTCAAAGCAGCGCTCCGCAACGGACATAAGCTCCGCCTTGCCGAGATAACCGAGCAAAAACGCGTCGAACTTAATGCCGTTGTTTTTCCAATTTTCGAAGATGGCGGGAATTTCGGGCGTAAGGTCGAGATAGCTCCACCCCTTGAACATAGTATGGTTTGAAAGTACCGCAGTAGGCAGAACGCACGTTTCCACGCCGTAAGCCGAGAGTATGGGCAACGCTACCGTAAGCGAGCACTGTCCGACGCAGGACAAATCCTGCATGGTTAAAATTCTTTTATTTTTCATCGGTTTCCTCCGCAAAAGGGTCTGAGACTGCTTCTGCCGCCGCAGGAACAACCTCTTTCTCTTTCTTTTTATTTATAATATCCATCACGAACAACACGCCGAAGCGGGCGAACACTACCGCAAGGAATATCAGTCTTACCGTAAGATACGCAGCCCGCACCGAAAGACAGAACGGCAGCCATGCGCCGAATACAAAGGCTATAATTCCGCTGACGGGCAGGAACCCGCCCAACACGTTGAATATGCCCGTAGAGGTAGAATATTCCAGCCCCTGCTTTTTGCTAAGCCCCGAAAACGCGAACGACGCAACCAACGCGATAAGCACGAACAGGATTACCGAAAATATCATATCGGACGCAAATACGAGGAAATTAGCCGAAGCGTGCGAATTAAATGCTCCGAGAATAATTCCGTCAATCCCTTGCTCGCCTGCGACCGCGCCTTCCGCCGCCGCATATCCGCCCGAAAAGCTTACCGCTATACCGCCTTCGGTATAGAACGAGAAAAGGCAGTACTCGTCAAACAGAACGAGGTATTTGCTATACTTGTTTTCCGACAGCTTGCTTATATAGTACGAGCGCACCGTAGGCACGCTTGCATACGACTCCACCTTATCGAACGAGGGATAGTATGATTTTGCGTACAGCTTGTAAATAGCGTCGTAAAGCTTTTTCCCCGAAATTTCGCCGCTTGCCTCTTTTTCTTTTAAAAAATTATATTCCTCGGCAATGCCGCTCTTATATTCGCCGCCGTCCCTGTCGGAGGCCTTGTCGAGGTGGGCGCGGTATACGTCCTGCTTAGCCGCGGTATCGAGAGTGACCCCGCTGTACCTCAGGCTGAGCTTATAGCCCGCCCTGTCCTTTGCGGGAAGCGCCGCGTACGCATCGTACGTAATTTCCTTGCCGTCGCCGTCGGCGCAAATTATGGTAAAGTCGTCGAAGGTTTCCGCTGCGGGGCGGGTGTCGACGACCAGCTCGTACCCGTTTATACGGTAGGGACTGTCCTCATCGGATAGCGTCTCTATCCTGTCGCCGCCGTAGCAAAGCTTA
>CATJZR010000202.1 GCA_949745625.1 uncultured Eubacteriales bacterium
GTTATAGCGGATTGTGCCTTTTCCAACAACACCGCGCACCCGAGAAACAGAGTTCACAGCAAGGGCAGCTCTGAAATAGTTATTCCCGACGGAATAACGAAAATAGGAAAACGCGCCTTCGATTTCAATTACGGACTGAAAACCGTTATTTTGCCAGACAGCGTTAAAACCATTGATAAAGATGCGTTTGCTAATTGCTACAATTTAAAAACCGTTCAGTTCGGAAACGGCGTCGAAACGATAGGGTATAACGCTTTCGGTTATTCGCGCTCTTTAAAGGTCGAACTGAAGCTTCCCGACAGCGTTAAAAAAATAGGAGAATATGCGTTTTACGACAGCGGTGTGCAGAGCGTTATTATAGGCAAAAACGTAACATCTATAGGCAGTAACGCCTTCAACGGCTGTAAAAATTTGACCGGGCTGACTTTTTTGGGCGGTACGGAAGAGATTTGCGAAAGAGCTTTTCACTACTGCAAGGCGCTTGAAACGATAAACTTTTCGGATGGACTTAAAACGATAGGCAGATTCGCCTTTTACGGTTGCGACAAGCTTAAAAGCTTAACCTTTAATAGCGGTCTGGAATCGATAGGCGAGAGCGCTTTCGAGTGTTGCAGCCTGCTAAGAAGCATAGAAGTGCCCGAAAGCGTTAAATACATAGGGTCCGAGGCGTTTGCGTATTGCGAAAAGCTTATATCGGCTAAATTACCCGCAAGTGTGGATTTTATGGGCAGCAACGTGTTTAAGGAATGTCTTGTAAAGGTTGCCGCTCCAAAAAAAGTTGGTGCCGTCGGCTTTGAAATTGCAAGTAACGAGCTTATAAAGTACAAAGGCCCTTCCGTCCACGCCGTAATTCCGGACGGCGTTACGAAAATAGCCGCCAAGGCGTTTTTAAGGAAGAAAAATCTTGAAAGCATTACCATTCCCGCAAGCGTCACGTCGATTGCGAACAAGGCAATCGAAGGCTGCGCAAATCTTAAAACCGTAATAGTAGACGGTGCAAATACGGTGTACAAAAACGTCGGCAACTGTCTTATAGACGTCAAGAAAAAGTCGGTCCTTTACGGTTTTAAGGATAGTGTGATACCTGATGACGGAAGCGTAAACGCCATTGCGGCAAATGCGTTCGCGGGGGTGGAATTGACCGAAGCGATAATTCCCGACGGAATTAAAACGATAGGCGCGAACGCCTTTAAAGGCTGTTCGAATTTAAAGAGCCTTACGTTGCCCGATACGATAAAATCTATCGGTCCGAGCGCGTTTAAATACTGCAAGGGGCTTGAAAGCGTTACCGTACCTAAAAACGTCACGTCGCTGGGAACAGAGGCGTTTGCCGCGTGTACGTCGCTTACCGAAATAAACTTTAACGCCGAGA
>CATJZR010000203.1 GCA_949745625.1 uncultured Eubacteriales bacterium
ATTATGCAAGGCAAAGTTCCGCTTGACTTTATCGAAAACGGGGTACCCGCCAAAGGTATTTCACCGATTTCGGCACACTGCGATTATGAAAACGACGAGAAAGGAAAATACAACTTGTCTATAATGACTGTTACAGCCGACTTCTTTGCTAAGATAGAAGAATTAGTTGCGCAGGGTAAGTATGTCAAGATAGACGAAAGCGGCGAAACGATTGCCGATTGCGCAAACAAGGCGTGGTCGAAAGTTTGGCAGCTTACGGCAAGCGGCGAAATAAACCGAGCTTTTACTATTGACTACGAAAGCACTGTTCCCGCTGCGTATACAAAAGACAGTAGAACGCATTGCTATTTATACATAGCTGTAAAATAAAACATTCACGCTAAATTTCAATTTATCATAAAATATAAAAAGCGAAGAAATTTTAAATTCTTCGCTTTTTATATTTCCTACTAGAAGTACACTTTTGCGCTTCCTTTACTCTTTTTCTGATACGGCATCCTCGACAGGCGCATTTTTGTAAAACAAAAATTTTACAACGGGTTGAGCAGCTACCAGTCCGCAGCCTATCGCTGCATACAGCATTTTCATAAACCCGAGCGCCGTGCATGATATGATTGCGAAAAGTATATATACTATCACGCTTCTTTTACTTGCGGGATTGATTTTTATTATGCACGAAAAAAATATATACAGCCCCGCGAGAACGGTTATCGGCACCCAGCTTATCGGAATAATTCCCAGCAGTACGCCGAACGATACGGCAATGCACTTTCCCCCGTGCAGCTTATTAAACAGTCCCACCGCATGACCGAGCACAGGAGCCGCCATTGCCAGTGAAAACGCAATACCGTTACAGTCGAGCAGCATACTTGCCGTAAATACGGGAATAAACCCCTTAGCCACGTCCAGCAAAAGACACGGGATTCCCACGCGCGCACCGCAGTGTTTGAAGGCGTTGAACGCCCCCGGATTGTTGTCCGCGCTTATCTCGTAAATATCCTTGCCCGCAAATCTTTTGGGTATAAGCTCGCAAAACATTACGCTGCCGAGCAGAAATCCGCCGGCAACTACGATAACCCAGTACAACGCATTCATATTACACCTCCTTCGGTCGCTTACAGACCTCTAAAATCATTTGCTCCATTTTGCGCATACAATCCTCCTGATTTTGCACTGCGGGGCTTGCCGCGTACCTCTGCGCGTATACCTCGCGTTCGGCAGGCCGCTCTATCCAGTAATCTATTACGCGCGCTAAGTCCTTCGCGTCCTTGCTTTTGAATATACATTTGCCGTCTATCGCAAAGCTCTTCGTGGCGCTCTTTTCGGAATCAGACACTATCGTAAGCTTGCCG
>CATJZR010000204.1 GCA_949745625.1 uncultured Eubacteriales bacterium
AGGTATGGCAAAACCGAAAGAAGAAAGTTCGGCAAAATCAACGAGGTTATCGACATTCCCGACCTTGTTGAAATTCAGAAGGCGAGCTATTCGACTTTCATTGACGAGGGCATAGGCGAGGTTTTCGAAGATTTTTCGCCCATTACGGACTATTCCGACCACTTCGAACTCTATTTCCTCAATCATTGGTTTGACGAGAAACCAAAGTACGACGAAAAGGAGTGCCGCAACCGCGACGCAACGTACGCGCTTCCCCTGCACGTCAAGGTAAGGCTCGTAAACAAGGTAAAGGACGAGGTTATCGACCAGGACGTCTTTATGGGAGAGTTCCCCTTAATGACGGACAGCGGTTCGTTTATAATCAACGGCGCGGAGCGCGTTATCGTATCGCAGCTCGTTCGTTCGCCCGGCGCTTACAACGCTGTGACCCGTGACAAGACGGGTAAGCAGATGTACGGCACGACGGTCATTCCCAACCGCGGCGCATGGCTTGAGTTCGAGCAGGACGCGCAGGGCGTTATGTGGGTTCACGTAGACAGGAAGCGTAAAATTTGCGCTACCGTGCTTTTGCGTGCGCTCGGTTTCGGCTCCGACAGAACGCTTCTCGACCTGTTCGCAAACGACAAGATGATTGAAAACACTATAGCCAAGGACACCACGAAGTCGGAATCGGACAGCCTTGTAGAGCTGTACAGAAGGCTGCGCCCCGGCGAGGTTCCCACCGAAGCTTCGGTAAGGCAGCACCTGAACAATTTGTTCTTCGACCCCCGTCGCTACGACGTCGTAAAGGTCGGCAGATACAAGTTCAATAAAAAGCTTAACCTTGCCTACCGTCTGCCCGGCTGCAGACTTGCCGAGGACGTTTTCAATCCCGAAACGGGCGAGATTATGGCACGTGCGGGTGAAGTCGTCGAAGAGGCTAAGGCGGTCGAAATTCAGGACGCGGGCGTCAATTCCGTGTTCGTCCTCGTTTCCGACCCGGAGTCAGGCGAGATAAAGCACAAGATAATCGCAAACAACACGGTTAACTTCAAGGCGGTCTCCGACAAGGATTACAAAATTTTCGGATTGCTGCCCACGATATACTATCCCAACTTCAAGTTTATGCACGAGATTGCTGCCGAGTGCGCCAACGCAAGCGTAGAGCAGGTTGCGGAAAAGTCTATGGACGCAATCAACGCGATTTACTATTCCGCGGAAACTCCCGAAACCGAGGCCCAAAAGCCCGAGGACAAGAAGAACAGGGAAAAACGCCGCGATATGCGCATCAAGTTCGTTGCGGCGTGCAAGAAGTTTGTAG
>CATJZR010000205.1 GCA_949745625.1 uncultured Eubacteriales bacterium
CCCAAAAGCGCAAGCGACGATGCAAGCTTGTTTTTGGTGTAACGCTGAATATCGTCACGGATTACGGGGTTTACGGTCGCTTTTCTTTTCATACTGCGGAGCCCCCTTCAACGGCGGAGCCGTCAAGTAATTTCTTTTCGCCCTGCATAAGCTTGATTTTCCATACGAGGTTTAATACCAGCGCAACCGCCGCTATTATTACCAAAGCGTATACAACGAAGCCCACGTAGAACCAGGCAGCCGAATCGGAATAGTGCGAATAGCCCTCGGGTACGGGAAGTCCCGCCTCGATATAGGGCGCAGCGCCCTCGGTATTATACGCCATCCACGCCTCGAAGTCGACGTTGAGGAATTTACTCATCCACACGGCGTTTAAAGCCATTAATATAATAGATATAACCGTGCAGCCGCCCGCGCACACGCCCGTTGCGACGAAGTTGGTTATATAGTAATTTCTGCGTTTATTGCAAGCCGTTACAAATAAGCCGACGGCGAGAATAATCATAACTATTCCGCAGTACATAAGCGCGTCGTTAAAGCCCTGAATATCGATAAAGAGCGTAGCGTCGTACTTGCCTTCGGCAGCGAAAAACATCGACGTACTGTCAGTGTCGACGAGACGGCCGAGCTCGGCAAGTCCGCCCGTAGCGTAACAGAACGAATAGACGGTTGCCAGCGCGCCGACAATCAGCATTGCAAGACAAATGTATTTTTGAAATCTCATCTGAGTTTTCATGAGGTGTCCCCTTAAAAAATTTGAGCGTGCCCGCGCCCTGCGCGGGCACGCTCTTTACTTTGTATTACCTTTAATTATTTGCTGAGATATGCCCAGTATTTTTTAGCCTGATTCCAAGCGGTGCTGAATACGATTTGTCTTTCCAGCGCAAGCTCTTTAACTTTCCTCGTACCTACGGTAGCGTCAAGCAAATCTTTAATAGAAGAATAGCTGACGCTGACGTCCTGCTGGTTGTAGTTTCCCGAAGGTCCGTTGAGAATTATGTTGTTCATAATGCTGAAGAAGTTTCTGTCTTTGCTGTCTTTTTGGGTTCCCGTCATATATCTGAACGGAAGCTGAGCATTGCTGTCAAGCGTATCCTGGTCGGCTTTCTTTACGGGAAGTCCGGTGGGAACAGCGGTGTACCAGTAGTTGTCTGAGTTCACTTCGAGAGTGAGTCCCTTTACCACGCCATTTGCAAGCGCCTGACCTACTATGCCCGCGCCCGTC
>CATJZR010000206.1 GCA_949745625.1 uncultured Eubacteriales bacterium
CTGCCGACCCTAAACCTAATAAGAGCGCTGATACAACGCCAGTTGAAGGGACGAAGATAGGTAACGGTCATTCGGTAGTGTTAGCGGCAAGCGGCACGAAAGCATCTATTTCAATGAAAGGCTTTACGACAGCTTCCGGCAATGCAAGCGAATTTGTTAAAGTTACCTTGAAAGCGGCAGACGGAATGGAGGTAGGTACGATAACGGGAACTACCCCCGCAGGTAAGTTGAATGGGGATATAGTTTTAGCAAACGGTGGAGTAATAACGGCTACGGCGGAGTTTGCCACTATCGAAATAACTTGCGGCACGACGGATAAGCATTTCAGTATTTCCGAGCTTTCGATTGAGGTAACTGCGGGGTCAGGTGCAGTAGAAGAACAAAATTATTCGTATACTCACGGCGGCGCGACAGGTAGCGAGTGGACGGTTACTGCCGACCCTAAACCTAATAAGAGTACAGATGCAACACCAGTTGAAGGAACGAAGATAGGTGATGGTCATTCGGTAGTGTTAGCGGCAAGCGGTACGAAAGTAACTATTTCAATGAAAGGCTTTACTACGGCTTCCGGCAATGCAAGTGAGTTTGTAAAGGTTACCCTGAAAGCGGCAGACGGAACGGAAGTAGGTACGATATCTGGTACGACTACTGCCGGTAAATTAAACGGAGACTACACTTTTGCAAACGGTGGAGTAATAACGGCTACGGCGGAGTTTGCCACTATCGAAATAACTTGCGGTACGGCGGGCAAACATTTCAGTATTACCGAACTTAACATTGTGGTTGAATAAAACTAACGGTAAAGGCGTGCATAAGCACGCCTTTATTTCTACATTTAAGTTACATAAATGAATACACGCGCACGAAAACGTGCGCGTGTATTTCAAATTTTACGTGGTCGCAGGGAATTCACTGCGACCACGTAATTTGGTTTTATCTGTTATTTGCTTTCTCGATAGAGCGTCTTGCTTTTTCCGCTATGTTTTCTTTGGTGAAACCGAAATGCTCGAAAAGCTCTTCCGCTTTTCCGCACTTACCGAAGGTTTCCATTGCTATAATTTCGCCGCAGTCGCCCGCGTATTTATACCAGGAATAGGGGGAAGCCGCCTCTATGCAGACTCTTGCTTTAACCTCAGGCGGGAGCACGTGCTCGCGGTATTCCTCGGTTTGTTTTTCAAACTCTTCCATGCACGGCATAGAAACTATTCTCGCCTTAATGCCCTCGTCGGCAAGTATCGACTGCGCGCCTACGCAAAGCTCTACCTCGGCGCCAGAGGCTATTAAAAGTACGTCGGGCAGCTCGTCATAGTCGGAAACGGTGTACCCGCCCGTCATTGCCGTAAGTCCCGTACTCGTGTACTGGGGTAAATCCTGTCTGGAAAGGACAATCGCCGTCGGGTTGGAGTTTGTAAATGCCGATATGAACGCAGCGGCGGTTTCCTTGCCGTCGCAGGGACGGAATACGTTGAGGTTGGGGGTTGCACGCAGCGAAACAAGCTGTTCTATCGGCTGGTGAGTGGGGCCGTCCTCGCCGACGCCTATCGAGTCGTGCGTGAAAACGTAAACTACGGGTATATTCATAATGGCGCTCATTCTCACAGCGCCGCGCATATAGTCGGAGAAGGTGAAGAAGGTCGAGCAGGCGACTCTGAGCCCGCCGTGAAGCTGTATGCCGTTGCATATCGCGCCCATTGCATGCTCGCGTATGCCGAAGCGGATATTGCAGCCCTCGCGGCTGTCGGGCGAGAAGTAGCCTTTGCCTCTCAGTTCGGTTTTGGTCGAGGGTGAGAGGTCGGCGCTGCCCGACATAAGGTTTGTCATATTGTTTGCAATTTTATTGAGTACCTTGCCGCCCGAAACGCGCGTTGCCTCGGGTTTGGGGAAGTTGAATAACTCGTTCAAATCGCCGAAATCGGGGTCGCTGCCGGACATAAATTTCTTGTATTTTGCGGCAAGGTCGGGATATTCTTCCTCGTATTTCGAGAACAGCTCCTGCCAAGCCTTTTCCTTTTCAAGCTTGCCTTCGGCAATCTTCATGCAGTGCTGCGTTACTGCTTCGGGAATAGTGAACGGCTCTTCCGTCCAACCCAGCGTTTCCTTTGCCTTTGCAAGGTTTGCCTCGCCCAAGGGCGTTCCGTGCGCTTCCGCGCTGCCCGCCGCGGGCGAGCCGTAGCCTATGACTGAATTACAGATTATAACCGAAGGGCGGGTCAAATCGCTCTTCGCGCGGTTGAGCGCGGCTTTCAGAAGCGAAAGATTGTTCGCGTCGCTTACGCGCAGAACCTGCCAGCCCTGAGCGGCGAACCTCGTCGCGGGGTCCTCGGCAAAGGTTGTGTTGATATTGCCCTCTATGGTAATGTTGTTTCTGTCGTAAAGTAAAATCAGCTTGCCGAGCTTCTGCGTTCCCGCAAACGAGCACGCCTCGTAACCTATGCCCTCTTCAAGGCAGCCGTCGCCGCACAAAACGTAGGTGAAATGGTCTACCACTGGGAAGTCGGGTCTGTTGAACATAGCCGCAAGATGCGCCTCGGCAACGGCGAAGCCTAC
>CATJZR010000207.1 GCA_949745625.1 uncultured Eubacteriales bacterium
CGGAATGATTTTGTTCTTTATATTAGTGCTCTTTATCTATGACGCACTGGGTTACTCCGATTTGTTGATATATCTGTCTGTATTGACCGTACTCGGTACCGTATGGCAAATCTTCAATTTTAAAGCAATGAAAGAGTGGAAAATTTTTTATGGCGAATATTTAAAAAAAATGTATTCCGAAAAAGATTTCCCGACAGATTTCAAACAATAAAATACACAAAAAGCGGCGAAGATAACTTCGCCGCTTTAATCGTCTTTTCGACCTGCAAGATAGTCGATTGAAACGTCAAAATAATCCGCCAACGCAATCAAACTACTCATAGTAGGTTCGCGCAACCCGTTTTCCCAAAGACTAATTATGCCTTTACTCATATTCAAGCATTCAGATAATTCAACCTGTCCTATGCCTTTCTCTTGTCTTAATTCTTTTAGACGCTCACCAAATACATTTTCCATTACCATACTTACGCCAATAATATTCTCACAACTGTAAGCAAAATAGTTGATTTCTTACCTAGGTAAGAATATAATGTACAATGATAATGTTTTTATGAAAATTAAGGCACAGGAAATCGATAATGAAAAAGTGGGCAATCGTTTATATAATATCAACTATCGCGTTTGGCGCGGCGCTTATTGCTTTGGGCATTTACTTGCGACTGCCTGTATTAATAAATTCGGTAAAAGCCGCATTTTCACACTTCCCGATAGTTGAGTCAATGTTGTTTAGTTCATTATACAGTATGTTTCTGATTTATATATTTTTTGCGGGTGCGTACTATCTGTATTCCGGAATCGAGAAGACTTTTTCAGCACGAAAACACGGCTTAACGGTTTTTTACAATCGGCTATACTATTTACAGTTTATTAACTCGTTACCGTTGCTTTCGGTATTTGTTATCGACCTATTTACAATAGGTATTGCATTAGACAACCCGCAAACGGTTATACCCGTTGCACTTATCGTATTTGAGGCGGTTTTTTCACTTACCTGCATAACCTTAGCAATTTCAACTTCCCGCACTTACTCGCAATTAGACCAAGCGTTAAACACAAATAATCAAACCGAATAAAACAGCGGCGAATTTATCTTCGCCGCTTGTGTTTTATTTTTTAAATCATTCGCTGGGTCTGGATATAGTAGCTCCAACGGGTTGAGCTTATCTGCTCTATTTTGGCGTAATCGGACGCCGTGTGCAGTATCCAGTTA
>CATJZR010000208.1 GCA_949745625.1 uncultured Eubacteriales bacterium
AAAGTGTGCAAGCAACCGCAATTCTATCTGCGAATAGTCCGCGTCGATAAATACGTTACCGTCTTGAGGTATAAAAATTTTCCTCAGTTCTCTGCCTTCGTTTTCTCTTATTGGAATATTCTGTAAATTGGGGTTTGCGCTTGATAGCCTTCCCGTTGACGTAACGGTCTGGTTATAAGTCGTGTGAACCATTCCAGTAGCTTTATCAATAAACGGCTTGAAGCCTTCCAGGTAAGTAGAGCACAACTTTTTGTAGGTTCGGTATTTAAGAATATCGCCTATTACAGGACTTTTGTCCTGTAACTTTTCAAGCACTTCCGCCGCAGTTGAATATTTGCCGCTTTTCTTATTTCTTACTTCAGTAATTCCGAGCCGTGAATAGAGCACTTCACCAAGCTGTGACGGCGAATTAACATTGAAATTACAACCGCAAATCTCGAAAATTCTTTTCTGATATTCAAATGCAAGCGCCTCGTATCGTTCGGTAATTTCAACGAGGACTTTTTCGCTTACCTTAACGCCGACCTGTTCCATATCGAAAAGCACTTTTAAAAGCGGCTTTTCGATTTCGCTATACAATTCCGTGATTTTTTCACTTTCCAAAATTTTTACGTATCTTTCAAAAAGCAAATGCGTTACATAAGCCGAAAAATTAATATCAAGTAAATAAGCGTTACAAAGCTCTTTAAGTCCCCAGTTTGCAGTATTTGCAGAGTACTCTGCAAGATATTTCACAAGCGAAACGTCCTCAAAATCGCAGCAAAATTCGATTCCGAACTTGTTCAGAAGATGCATTGTGCGTTTACAGTTAAAAATTATAACCTTATTCTTCTTATCGGAAAAAATGTGTTTAAGAACGGCAATGTAGTCACCGTAAACAATTCCGACATCAAGCAGATTGTCCGATACCTCCAAAACTATTTCGACCTGCCCGTTATAAATATGCAGGCACGATTCTTCCAAAGAAACATTCATTTGCTTTGAAACTTCTATCAATTTGATTGCTTCGTCATAAGACTTACAGCAAACCTTTTCCGGATAAGCAACATCGTCATGTTTTGCCGGACCGTTTTCTTCAAATATTTTCAAGCCTAACAGACTGTTAAACTCAAAATCACCGAATAATCTTTTAACTTCAGTGCTATATTTTGTAGGAGCGATACACTCCTCAAGCCTTATATCCAAATCGCAGTTTCTGTCGATTGTGGCAAGCTTGTAAGACATATATGCGGTTTCTTTATTCTCTAAAAGTCTGGTTTTTATCCCTCCGCTCAGCTTTTCAATGTTTTCATATACTCCATCGAGCGTGGAAAAGCTTTCAAGCAAGTTCAAAGCGGTCTTCTCACCAATTCCCGCAACTCCCGGAATATTATCGGACTTGTCCCCCATTAACGCCTTTAAATCGATAATCTGCAACGGGGCAATACCCGTTTCCGATTTGAAATTTTCCACGTTAAGTTTTTGCAGCACTGAAACACCTTTTTTAGTATAATAGACGTCTGTCTTTTCGTCTACAAGCTGAAAGCTGTCCCTGTCGCCGGTGTAAATGTAACTATGCACGTCGAATTTCTTTGACAATGTGCCGATAATATCGTCCGCCTCGATTCCCTCTTTTGCGCATGTGGCAATTTTCATTGCATTTAAAAGCCCTTTAAGCGGCTCTACCTGAACGGCAAGGTCGTCAGGCATCCCTTTTCTCATTGCCTTGTAGCCGTCAAACATTTTATGCCTGAATGTGGGAGCTTTAAGGTCAAATGCCACAATAATATATTTAGGCTTTACGTCGCCGAGAATTTTAAACAGCAGTTTAACGAACCCGAAAATTGCATTTGTTGGCATTCCGCTTTTTGTAGTAAAAACGGGCGTAGCATAATACGCCCTGTTTAACAAACTATTTCCATCAATCAATACAAGCTTATCCATATTCTTTTCCTAATGTTAATAATAAAAACCGCTATCCTTCAGTATAGTTACAAGTCCCAAAATTTTGACGGCAGGCGTGCCGTTTGCAAAACTGAAACCGTAACCTATTTCTTTTTCGGTGCAGGCTTCAAGACTTCTGTACAATCTGACTATGTCCTCGCCGCTTTTGTAATAATCGGCAAGATAGTCAACCACACCGTAAACTTCGAAATAATAATCGGAAAGCAAATCATAATTAAAATGAATGGCATTTTTCAGTGATGTCTTTGTTGAGACGTTTATATGCGGTCCTACTATTTCGATATCGCATAGACCGAGAACCTCAATTACGGGTATAGGATAACAATCCTTTACATAATTCCCCGCCGAGTCTTTATTATAATAATGCCCATTATAATAATTTTTCTCGGTCTTGAAGCCGTTTTTCAGCAAAATATCTCTTATATGATTAGCTCTGTCGTCAAGATTTTTATAAAATTCGTTAAGCTGTTCTTTAAATCCCATAAATATCCCC
>CATJZR010000209.1 GCA_949745625.1 uncultured Eubacteriales bacterium
AAGAACAGCAGCTCGCCCTCGGGAGTCTTGCCCTCGGGTACGGCGAAAAATCTGACGGGGTATTCGCCCTTTTCGACGCCCTCGACGACCTTTTCGAACGCCTGTCCCGACGATTTGAATTCGGATATGTCGACGTACTTGACGCTCATTCTTACGACGTTGCCGAGGTTGGTAAACGCGTAAACGGTGTCGTCCGAGGAGCAGAACACGACGTGCTTGTGCAGATAGTTTGCGTTTGCGGAAACGGGCACCTTGCGTTTTGCCACGAAGGTAAATTCACCCCGCTCGACAAACTTGACGTTGCCCGCCGCGGTGACGCACACCGCCAAATCGGAAACCGTGCCGCGCGTGTCGGCGCGCTTGACGGCGATTTTGCTTTCGTCCTCTACTATGCGGGTCTTACGCTCGCTCTTGTACTTGCGCTTGATTTCGCGCATTTCGTACTTGACAAGCTCCCATTGCTTTCTTACGTCGCCGATAATTTCCTGCAAACGGGCGATAAGCTTTCTCAGCTCCTCCAACTCGTTTTCAAGCTTCTTGATTTCAAGCTTTGCAAGACGGGCAAGCCTTAAATCGAGAATTGCCTGCGCCTGCCGCTCGGTAAGCGCAAACCTTTCCATCAGCTTGCGGCGCGCGTCGGGCGTGGATTCGGCGGTCTTGATTATCTTCACCACCTCGTCGATATTGTGGACGCCGATTATAAGTCCTTCGAGTATGTGACAACGCGCCTGCGCCTCTTTAAGCTCGAACCGCGTTCTGCGCAGTACCACCTGACGCTGGTACTGAACGTAGTATCTTATTATTTCGAGCAGCCCCATCTGGCGCGGCTTGCCGCCCGCTATCGCAACCATATTTATACCGAAGGTGCACTCCAAATCGGTATACTTGAAAAGTATCTTCAAAATTGCGTCTACGTCGCCGTCTTTCTTTACGGTAATGACTGCGCGCATACCCGTACGGTCGGACTCGTCGCCGATTTCGGCAATGCCGGCAAGTTGTTCTTTGCGCTCCTCCTTCAAAAGCATAATCTTTCGAAGAAGCTCCGCCTTATTGGTCTGATAGGGAAGCTCGGTAATTACGATATGCTTTTTGCCGTAATCGCCCTGCTCTACCGTGTAGCGTGCGCGCAGAGTAATTTTGCCCCTGCCCGTTTCGTACGCCTGTTTAAGCTCTTTTGCG